>CAZLVJ010000046.1:0-6510 GCA_964562935.1 uncultured Nitrososphaerota archaeon | reverse complement strand
TCTTCAAGCTGGACTTCGCGTACTGGGCGTTGAAGCCGAACGACAAGGCGGAGCTCGTGGAAGAGCTCCAGGGCAGGGGCCACAAGGTGATATTCGTTGGCGACGGCATTAACGACGCCCCAGCCATCGGCGCGGCTAACGTCGGGGTGGCCATGGGCAGCGGGACGGAGATATCGAGAGAGGCCGGCGATGCTGTGCTGGCGGGCAATGATCTCAGGGCGTTGTTGTTCCTCTTGGGCTTCAGCAAGATTGTCAAGAAAAAGATGATACAAAACATAGCGTGGGCCCTCGTGTACAACGTGGCCCTCATACCAGTGGCCGCGGGAGCCCTCTTCACGTCATTCCACCTCTTCATAGCTCCTCAATTAGCCGCCCTCGCCATGATCTTGAGCGACATAAGCGTTGTCGCCAACGCTCTGACAATATTGAGGTCTAAGGTTTAAGGGGATGGCGATCTTCGATGAGGCATGGAAGGTCGTGCTACGTGCGTAACCAAATTCTAAGACCCCAGCCCTAATGGCTCAAAAATTTTTCAACTCGTTAGCACCTAAGTCCGCGTATGGGGCAGGCGAAACCCAACAGGTCTCGTTCTACTTTTCACTCCTGAGAGTGAGAAAAGCCCTTCAACGATAGCGGTTAAAAGCGCTACCCCTTCACTACAGGAGCGCGGCCTTAGATGGAGGGGCGTGGTTGCTGAAGAGGTTAGCGTCTTCTTTCCTAATGATGGGTTTAGTGCTATGCGCTGTTTGCGCTATAGCCACCTACCAGCTGAGCGGAGGAGCCTCGCAGGGGGAAGTGCTCGTCTTCGCAGGTACTGCCGCTTCTCCAGTTTATAGAGAAATCGTAGCCCTCTTCGAGTCGAGATATGGCGTTAAAGTCGTCGTGAACTTGGGCGGCTCTGGGCGTTTACTCTCGGCTCTAGAAATCGCTCGAACCGGAGACATCTACATTTCGGGCTCGCCTGAGTACCTCATTTTAGCAGCCCAGCGTGGCATCGTCAACTTCACGGCCTCTCCGCCGAAGGTGCTCGCCTACCTCGTTCCAGCGATAATCGTCCAAAAGGGCAATCCAGCGAACATAACTAAGCTCGAAGACCTCGCACGACCGGGGGTCCGCGTGGGGATGGCAGACCCTAGGTCCGTCTGCCTAGGCCTCTACGCGATGGAGTTATTAAAGGAGAATGGGCTTTGGGAGGCTGTTAGCAATAACATCGTCGTTTACGCAGCTAGTTGCGAGGCAACAGCGCAATTGGTGTATGTAGGCGCCGTAGACGCCGTAATAGGGTGGCACGTCTTCTGCTACTGGAACCCTGATAAAGCCGACATAGTATGGATCGAGCCCGACAGAATTCCGAGGGTAAGTTATATAGCAGGGGCGGTGACGACCTTTGCCAAGGACAAGGAGCTCGCTGCTAAGTTCTTGGAATTCCTCGCGTCACAAGACGTACAAGAGATCTGGAAGAAGTACGGGTACTTTGTCACTATAGAAGAGGCAAGGGCCCGCGCCCCAAAGTCGGCATTTGAGGAGCTTAGATGACATGAAGGTCAGCGTGTTTAGAATCGTGCTCTTCCTATGTCTGGCGCTTATTTTGGCCTTCTTCATATGCGTCTTCACGTCGCCTGTGATGTTTACGCAACCTTGGCGGCTTGTATCCGCCCTCCTCTCAGATGAGGTAGGGTTCGCCCTCTCCCTCTCAGTGATCACGGCCGCGTGTTCGACTGCGATTTCCTTAGCCATCGGCATACCAGCGGCTTACGCCCTATCCCGCTTTGATTTCCGAGGGAAGACAGTAGTCGAGGGGCTCTTGGACATACCCGTGGCAGTACCCCCAATCGCGCTAGGAGTCATGCTACTAATGTTCTTCGCCAGAAACCCCTTGGGCTCGCTCATAAACGAGCGAGTGATAAGGTTCGTCTTCGAGGTCCCAGGCATTATCTTAGCCCAATTTGCGGTTATAAGCGCCTTGACGATAAAGATGCTGAAGGAGGTCTTCGATGGAGTGCCCCCGCGCTATGAGAAAGTTGCGAGGACCCTTGGATATACGGAATTGGAGTCCTTCCTCTACGTTACACTCCCTGCTGCTAAGCGTGGAGTCCTCGGGGTTACGCTATTGTCATGGGCTCGCGCACTGGGAGAGTTTGGGGCGACTATTACACTCGCTGGCGCTACGAGGTTCAAGACCGAGACCCTTCCCATAGCTATTTACCTCAACTTAGCCGCGGGAGACTTGGAGAGCGTCGCCACCTTATCGATAATATTCCTCTTGGTATCTTGTGTAACGCAAGTAGTCATTAGAAAACTCCTGTACAGGGGGTTTGCGCTTTGATGGTCGTTTCTAACCTCTACGCAAAGCGTGGCACCTTCTTTCTCAAAAACGTGAGCATAGAGGCAAAGGATGGCTCGACGCTCATGATAATGGGCCCTAACGGGTGCGGTAAGACGACGTTGCTTGAGTGCGTGGCCGGACTTCAGGAGATCGATTCAGGTAGCATAGTCATTGACGGAGTCGACGTTACAAACCTCCCTCCAGAGAAGAGGAGGATCGGATACGTACCAGAAGATTACGCGCTCTTCCCAAACATGACCGTTCAGAAGAACATCTTGATGGCATTTAAGAAGTCGAGGGGCATGGGACTTGACGACCTTCGAAGGATCATTCGCCTATTGCAAATTGATGATCTAATGTATAGGAGGGTTGAGTCATTGAGCTCGGGGCAGAAGCAGAGGGTCGCTATAGCGAGGGCCCTAGCGATCAGGCCGAGCGTTCTGTTATTGGACGAGCCCTGCTCGGCGCTCGACCCTCCTACGAGGGAGGCCTTTAGGAGGGGGATGGGCGACATTCTCAAGGAGGTCTTCCGCGAATTCGACATCCCCGTCCTTTACGCGACCCACGACCTCTTAGAGGCCACTGCCATCGGTGATGAGATAGCTTTGATGAGTAACGGAAGGATCGAGCAAGTGGGCCCGGTCAGCGAAGTCTTCGAGAACCCGCGCTCGAGGTTCGTCGCAGAGTTCTTGGGGTTTAACGTCCTCGACGGGAAGGTTCTTTCCGCTAGCGCCATGGGCGCATCGATCGACGTCGGGGGCGTGGTTTTGAGGGCTGAGGGTCTAGGCGCTTTTCCAGAGGACGTAAAAGACGTGGTGGTTGTGATAAAACCCCAAGACGTAATCTTGTCGCCGACGAGAGAACCGTTTGAACTGAAGTGGAGGAGTTGTCAATGCAACGTCCTAAGCGGTGTAGTGAAGCACATCCACATAGAAGGGTCAATGGTTAAGGCCGACGTCGAAGTAGGCGACGTTAGCTTGAAATCTTACGTCAGCTCGGAGTACCTCGAGGGATTCGAAATCAAGCCGGGGTGCAAGGTCTTCGTGCATATCAGGGCATCGAAGGTCATAGTTCTTCCTAAGGCGTAGTTAAATGCTGGGCGACGCCAAGGTGCAAGGGCCTCTCGAAGGGCCTGCGAGCCTAAAACTTAAACCGACCGCATACCGGTAACACATGGAGCATGCTGCGTTGAGTGGTGCCAATCGTGAGGGTTCGTGTTGAATACAGGGCTATATTGATTGAAGTGACTGGAAGGGACGGAGAGGAGGTCGAGCTAGAGGAGGGAGCGACCGTGGGCGACCTACTAGAGGCTCTTGCAAAGAAGTACGGGGACAAGTTCGAGATAGGGCTTAAACGCACTAAGGAGAGGAGATTGTTGAGAATCTTCGTCGAGGTCAACGGCAAAGCCAGCATCTACCCCAAGTGCGCGGACATTAAGCTCAGAGACGGCGATCGTGTAGTAATAACTCCTCTGCCACTCTCGTGGGGAGGGTGAGCGAGGGCATCGATACCTCTTGTGCGCTGACGACTTTAGCACTTGCCTCTTACGTAGTGCGAGGGTTAGCGTCAACGAGGATTTCCAAAAACTAACGGCCTACCCTGGTTGACTCTCTTTTGCCCCAAAGGGCGAAGGCCCCGTCCTGAATTGCGAGAAACTACGAGTACGATGTTGCTATTCTAAGAATTATCAGTCATCGAGTTAATAGCTGTGTGGCCTCCGTGAGTGCTCCAACTAAGTCTTTGATGTTCGAACTCCTCCTTTGAAGGACGCGCCCTAGTATAACCAACATCCCTCCAGCGATGTTCGAGAACACTGGCTCTGGGAGCGCTACGAGGGCAAGTCCCAAGCTTACCATCAGGCCTCCCCTGCCGCGCCTCGTCAGGAGTTCCTCAACTCTCCTCAGCTTGTTCCTCATGTCCTCGAGGGCTTGCGCTGTCTCGAGCGTGAATCGAGCCTGCTCTAATAACGAATCTCTTAGGCGCCTACATCTCTCTCTCAGCACCTTCAAGCGCTCCCCTTCTCTGCTTGTGACTTTGTAGCTCGTAGCCGCTCCCTCTCTTTTCGCTTTAGACGTAATGTCGTCGGCGAAGCTCTACTTAAAGCTGGGTATTACGGCCGCAAGAAATCTTCACGTAGAGGGGTTGTCGTAGCCTTTTGGCCACGAAGCGTCGTAGCACGACGTCGAGAGGTTGAGTCGTGTTGGAGCGCAAACGTGGCACCTTGAGCGCGCCCTAACCCCCAAAGGACCTCCAGAGATGTAGCCAAGAGTTACGAGCGTAGCAGACGTATAACTTGACGTCAATGAAAATGCGTACACGAAAAGTGGAACCAAGAAAAACGACAAAAAGTAGGGGTTCAGGTCCTTCACTTAGACTTTAAAGCCCTGCCCCTCAGCGCTTCGTCGATGAGCACTAGTACTCCGTTTATTATCAAGTATATCGCTATGAGGAGGGCCACGAGGTCTGGCCAGACCCATATTATAATCCCGAACAGTAGCATCAGTACTCCTATCACTATCCTTGGGGCGCTTATTCCGAGGTACTTCTTCAACATCTCGTTTATCGTCTTCTCGGCCATAGGCCCCACATTTGTTTATCCGGCCATTTAATTATTTAAGCCCTTCTCTTCGAAGGACTTGCTTACGGCCGTGTGAACATGTCGTCGAGGGCCGTAGGTTGACGAGGTCTTTGAGTGCCTTGGTTAGATGAGCGATCCGTTGGGGCCTTGAAGCTCGTGGTAGAAGGGCGCGACTACATCGTTGATTGCGCGAAGGCTTGCGGGCGTGCGCAAAAAGCTTAACCCCGCCTTTATTGCCCGCATTCAGTGACGTGTCGTGAGGGTTCGGAGAGACGTCGTTGACGACGTCGACGTGGAGGTCATGGAGTTCGGCAACACCGTAGAGACCGTGGATAAGGCCTTCGAGCTAAGCGGCCATCCAAGGTCGTCAATAGTGAAGACGTTGCTCTTAAAGGTCGGCGAGGAGTACTTGGTCGCCGTAATCAGGGGCGATAGGAGGCTCGATCTTAACAAGGTCGAGAGGGCCCTCGGGAGGAAGGCCCGTTTAGCCAGGCCCGACGAGGTCGCGGCGGTTCTAGGAGCGGAGGTGGGGGCCGTGACGCCTCTTTCCGCTAAGGTCAAAGGCCTTCGAGTAATTTTAGACCCCGCGATATTGGACCAGGAATTCGTCGTTTGTGGCGGGGGCTCTTTGAATAGACTGTACAAAGTTGGGGTCGAGGACCTCGTGAGATACTTAAACCCCTCATTGGTAGACGTGTTTAAGTAAGCAAAGGCTGATGCGTCAATTCAACTGCCCTGTTTTACGCGTCGACGATATCATCGACATGAAAAGAGATTAAAGATTTAAGAACACGTTCATCAAAAAATTCTCACGAGAGGTGACTACATGCCGGGTTTCAAGAGGGCTCTCACGAGAGCCCAAGTCATGGTGATCGCCATAGTCGTGGCCCTCGTCGCCACTGGCGTGGCCTACTACACCGCTCTTCTCGCACCGCAACCCCAGCAAAGGCTCCCTCCCGGCGCTAAGCCAATAGTCTTCGTCCACGGTGGCTCAGGCTCAGCCCAGCAATTTGAGTCCCAGGCCATGCGCTTCACGAGCAATGGGTACCCGCCGAGCTACATATGGGTGTTCGAGTACGACTCCTCCCACGCGATAGAGACCTTAGATCAAGTGCTGAACCGCCTCGACACATTTGTCGAAGAGGTCTTGAACTCGACGAGGGCCGATAAAGTCGACTTAGTCGGGCACTCGTACGGCGGATTGATCGTGCTGATGTATCTTCAGCGACCAGAAGCACGCGAGAAGGTCGCGCGTTGCGTGGTCATAGACAGCCTCGTAGCGTTGATGCGAGGTTACACCAAAGCGCCCGAGGGAGTGAAGACGTTGGTCATATGGGGGAGGGCCCGCGACCCGCGCTACCCCCAATTGATAGAAGGCGCCGTTAACGTCCACTTCTCGGAGAAGAACCACGTGGAGGTCTGCACCTCGGCCGAGGCGTTCGTGGAGATGTACAAGTTCTTCACGGGAGAAGAGCCGGCGACCAAGGACATAGTGCCTGAACACGAGGTTTGGATCGCCGGGCGGGTCGTCATTTTCCCCATCAACGTCTTCAAAGAGTACCCCGAAGGGCGGCCAGCGACATTGGAGATATGGGAGGTGGACCCC
>CAZLVJ010000045.1:0-6533 GCA_964562935.1 uncultured Nitrososphaerota archaeon | reverse complement strand
GTGTAAGCTGGTGCTGTCGAGGGACGTCTATGGTGCGACGATACCTCTGGAAAAGAGCTTCGAGAAGTTCGGCGTCAAGGTCGAGTTGAGGGGGCCAGATACGGAGGACATCGTCGAAGCCATTGAGAACGAGGACACCGTGGTCTTCGTGGAGTCCATCTCGAGCCCCTTGCTCAGGGTCGTAGACCTAGACCTGTTAGCCTCGGTTTGCAGAGAAAAGGGTGCCTTCCTGATAGTCGACAACACCTTCGCCACCCCCCTGAACCTCAAGCCGCTCCTACACGGAGCGAACGCCGTGGTGCACAGCCTGACGAAGTACTTGGCGGGCCACAACGACGTGGTAGGGGGGCGCGATCGTGTCGAGCTCAAAGCTCATAGACGAGCTCTGGTACGTCAGGACTAGGCTCGGATGTACGCTAGACCCCCATGCCTCCTTCCTTATCTTGAGGGGGCTCAAGACCCTCGCCGCGAGGTTAAAGGTTGCTCAAGAGAGCGCAAAGGCCATAGCAGAGTTCCTCGAGGGCCACAGCAAGGTCTCAAGAGTGTACTACCCCGGCCTGTCGTCTCACCCGACGCACCACATAGCTAAGAGGTTGCTAAGAGGCTACGGAGCCGTTGTGAGCTTTGAGGTCAAAGGTAATGGAGAAAGCGCGAAGAAGTTCCTCAGGAGCTTGAAAGTAATAAAGCCCTCGCCTAGCTTGGGCGGTTGCGAGAGCCTAGCATCGCATCCAGCCTCGTCTTCGCACAGAGATTTGCCCGTAGGGGAGAGGGAGAGGTTAGGAATAACCGAGAATCTCGCGAGGCTGTCGGTCGGGTTTGAGGACGTGAACGACTTGATAGAGGACTTAGATAGAGCTCTTGGCTCACTTTGTTAAAAGGTTTGAAGTAAAATTAGAAGGGAAATGGAAAAATGGGGGAATAAAGAAGGCAGATGTATAGGGCCCTCACCCTTAGGCCATCCAGAGCAACAATGCTATGACTAGTCCGTAAATGGCTACGGCCTCGACGAAGACCACGTAGATCATCGTCCTGCCGAAGAGCTCTGGCTTTTCGGCTATCGCACCTATAGCCGCTGCCGAAGCCCCTCCTAACCCTAAGCCTGCACCGAAAGCCGCGAGGCCTATGGCTATGCCTGCACCGAGTTTGCTAAGTTCTAATGCTTGTCCTCCACCTGTGTCCTCAGTCGCTACAACAACCTTGAGAGGGCACGTCATAATTGTAACTAGGCCCAAAAGTGCTAGCACCAAGCCCAGCGCGAGCGCTCTCTTCATAGAGACACCCCTTGCTGGAGGCTCTCTTGATGTCAGCCTTATATTAATTTCTACTCTTTTGATTACTTGGTCTTACGTGGAGAGTTCGAGTTCTCGTCATTTTCAATGTAGAGAGATGATCGAATCCTCTCTAACACACTTAAAGTTACTAGCGTCCCAAGCCCCAGACCGGCTAAGCCGAAAAGCACCATCAAAAATGCCCTGATGAAGATGTGCAATCCCTCAAACAGGAAGGCAGCCCACATGCACAAAGCGATCACAGACAACGGGACTATAAGCCCGACGATGAACGCCTTAACCATAGCCTTAACTACTCTTCTCCTTGCCCTCGCTTTAACGCTATCGCCCCCAGTCATCGATCTCCAATAAGAGGCACGCAAGATAAGCTTTTACTTTTCTCTCTTGGGACTTACTTAGAGAAAGATGAGGTTTGACGGTGAGGACCTGAAGATAGCGTTCATAGCCCTCAGCGTAGGGCTAGAGCCAGTAATATTCGCAATTGTTGGGTGGTATGCAGGGCCCTATTTAAACCTCACCAACACAGCGGGCGCCTTAATAGGAGTCGTTGTGGGCTTGGTGGTCATGTTTTGGCGTATTTGGAAGCTCAGCTCAATGCTGGGGCTCGGAATGGCAAGAGACCCCGAGAGGGAAGATCTAAGGCCGTTGGCCTCGTTTATAGAGGCTAAGCGCCACAAAATCATAGGCAGAAGCGGGCTCTTGAAAATCATGAACGCGCGCAGTCCTCAGCATTTGCTAACAACATTAAAGGACTTGTCCCTTGTAAGTTACGACTTCTACGATCTAAAGAAGCTCGACGAGGTCTTAAACGAAGTGGTGGACTTTTCGAAAACTCTCTCTGAAGTCCGGGCTCAATCATCTATAAACTTCTTAAGAGCGTTAAGGGCCTTTAATGACTTTTTAACGATACTATGCATTAACTTCGCCTTTCGGCATAAGGTTGGTGGTGATGAATTAGCGGAGGGTTATGTAGTCCCGCCATTTAAATTTGAAGGAGACGTCCGAGATCTCTTGCGTGAAGATCTAGTGAACCAGCTAGCCGATAGAGAGATCAGGGAACTCTGCTCCGAGGCCCTCAATGAGGGCTTAGCCATTAACTCGAGGTCTCCGATATTAGCGCTTGCGGCCTATTCCCTCATGAAAATGGCGAAGGTCTTGGAAGAGAATGGTTACGCTCGAGCCTACTCTAAAGAAGTGAAGGAGTTGGCTTTAGAGCTCTTATCAATAGCCGCTAACGAGCTAAGGGCGAAGGGTGGAGAATCTAAAGTCATGAAAATGATCGAGCAGAAAGACAAGTCCATTAAGACGCACATCAAAAAGTCTAAGAAGGGGGCTTTAAAGAAAGAAGAGGATGTATTAAGGTCCTTTATAAATGAAGCCTACAAAGCCTTGATAAGCTCTGCTCGAGTCCCCTGCATGGCTAAAACCGTGTTCTCTTATCTCTTTGTCAAGTGGGGAGAGAAGGTCAGTTTAAAGTTAGCTCTTATGGCCACTACTAATGGAGTTCCACCCCACAGGGCGTTTGCCTCACTCTTAATTCCTTGCTAAGGCTTAATGGTAAAGGGCTGGAAGGGCATCCCATTGGCTATCAGGAACTTCATGCCGTGCTCGACCCAATGAAGCCTCAGGGCTTGGAAGAAGACGAAGACTATCTCAAAGAACACGAAGAACAATGTCCCAGCCATGGCACCTATGAAGGGCACTCCGATCATCGTGTAAAGGCCGTGGTCGACTGCTAAGAAGACGTCAGAGAGGACTGCATGAACTATCGCGAAGGCGAAGAGCCTTGCGTATGATATGGTGTTCGAGAGAGATGCTATGAAGTGGTCGAGGCTCTCGCCGAATCCGTCTAAGAAGCCCATGAATACAACTCTGGCAATAAACATCACCATGAATGGTAACCATATCAGGGCGAATGCTATTAGATCACCCCCGAGGACTGCAGCAATTAGCCTGCTCCTATAGATCGTAAAGGCTATGCCAGCACCGAGGTACAGCCATAGCCATAGCCCAGGGCCGACTATTGCCTCCTTATACTCCCCAAGCCGCACCTTATTTATCACTGAGAAGACAAGTCCTAGCGTTATGTGGAAGATGGCTATGTAAATTGTCAGTTTTAGGAGTGCTATAGCTCCGCTAGGCTCTAACACGTGGAACTCTCTAGGTAGACCCAAGATTGAAAGCGCTGACTCTCTAAATTGGGCCACCACCCCGCTCTTGAAGGGATCGAAGCCAAAGACGTGGAAGGGATGGTGTTCAGAGTGCGGATTGCCGAAGAATTCTCCAAAGACTACGCCAAATATCGTTGAGGTTATCGCGCAGGCCATTAACACTGATGATCCTTGGACTATGTAATTCGATATCTCTCCTCCCCTGTAGCCCCTCCTCTTGAAGTAGTAGAGGAGGATTGAAAGAGCGAGTAGGACGAGTCCGTGCCCCACGTCAGGGAACATGAACCCGAAGAATATAGGAAATGTAAAGAACCACACGATTGTGGGGTCTATCTCCCTATAGTTGAGGGCCCCCAGGCCCTTCACGAGACCTTCGTAGACCTTCGCCCACGAGGGGTTCTTCATCAGCGATGGAACCTTAATCTCTTCATGAGCCTCTCCATGTGGTTTAGGCTCTTCATACTTGATCACATAACATCCATTGCACGCCCTTTCCACTATATCAGTGAAGGCCTTTAAAAGCTTCCTCGGCAACCAGCCCGAAAAAATGGCAACGTTGGATGTTTCCGCCGCCTTTGCCTTTGCTACTTCAAGCGCCTCGAGCGTCTTTAATAGGGCGTTTAGCCTCAATATTTTCTCTCCGTGCTCCTCTCTAACTCTCTCCATGGTCGATTCGTCGCCAGAGCTTAGCGATTTCTCTAGGGAGTCGAGATAGGCTTCGCAATCAGATATGGAGAAGGATAGGATCTCCTCCTCCTTTAAGTCCTCGAAGGAGCGCGAGGAAGCTAAGTTCAAAATGGAAGACGTCCTCTCAACCCTAGAAGTTAGCAGAGAAATCTTGTAGAGCCTGGCTGAGACGTCTATGGGCTTCAGGAACCCCTTAGCTATTTCTTCGTAGAAGTCTTCCTTGGCATCCACCAAATGGAGTAAGCCTTCCTTACCAATGTTAAATAAAACTTTTTCTAAATAAGGGCGAGGGACGTAAACTTCGACCTTTAGCATTGGTGCCAATGTGAGCACTTACGAGGCCCCCTTGCGAACGCTCAATGCGCTACCTCCGTTAATGTGATAGAATTTATAAAGTTTGCTAAGCATAGAAAGGGGGTTTTGTCCGTCTGGAGGGACGTCGTGATGGATGAGGTCTTAAAACGCGTACTCGAAGCAGAGGAGGAGGCGAGGAGGATAATAGAGGAGGCGCACGAAGAGGCGAGGAGGATAGAGGCCGAGGCGAGGAGGATAGCCGAAGAGCGTGCAAGGGCCGTTTACGACGAAGTAATGAGGGAGGCTGAGAGGGAGGCTGAGAGGGAGGTCAAGAAGGTAAAGGAAGAGATGGTCCAAGAAATTAAGAGGTTAGAAGAGGATGCATTGACGGAGATGAAGAGACTAGAGTTTTTGGCCACGAAAAACCGTGAGAAAGCCGTGAAGTTATTACTTGCCGAAGTGTTAAGACCATGAAGGTGTCGTCCATGCCCCTCGCTGGTGATCTTGACAAACTTGTCAATGCGGTACTGAGCAAGGCCAAGGAGGAGGCCGAAAGCATAATAGCTAAGGCCAAGGATGAGGCCGAGAAATACATCAAGAGCGTAGTGGAGGAGTCTAGGAGAAAGGCCGAGAAAGAGGCCTCTGAGCTGATAAGGAAGAGGAGGAGCGAGGCCCTTAGTAAAAGGAGGAGCGAGGTGGCCAGAGCGCGTACAGATGTCACCAGAGAGCTGTTGGGCTTCAAGGAGAAACTCATAGAGGGAGTCGTAGAGGAAGTGAAGAGAGAGGTGCAAGCGATCGTTAGGACCAAAGAGTACGAGGAAAGGCTTGTCGATATGATCAAAGAGGCAGTACGAGTCCTCGGAGGAGGGGTGGTAGAAGTGAAGCTGAACAAGAGAGACAGGGGCTTAGGACTGGACTTAACTGCCATAGCTAGCGAATTGAGTCAAGAGCTCGGGAGGCCCGTGGAGCTAAGATTGGCGAGTGAGCCAGGGAACTTCACAGGAGGCCTCATAGCCAAATCCCTTGAGGCCGGGATAGAAGTGGACTACACCGTTGAAGGCATACTTGAGAGAAAGTGGAAGAGATTGCGGAGCGAGGTCGCGAAGATTCTTTTCTCCGAGTCCTAAGCTAGGAGTTCAGGACATAGTACCATGAGTGCTTGAACCCCTCTTCTTATTAACTTCAAGCTCATCACTTCAATACAACGATTGCCTTATTAAACAAGCCAAGTAGGAGACTTTTGATGAGTGTACAACTCGATGAAGTGGACAAGGCAATATTGAAGGAACTAATTAGTAACGCTAGGCTCTCCTTTAGGGAGATAGCTAGGAGGGTTGGCGTATCCACGGCCACTGTCGCCAACAAGGTCAGGAGGATGGAGGAAGAAGGCGTGATAAAGGGCTACACAACCATAGTTGACACGGAAAAACTGGGCTACGACGTCGTTGCCTTAATAGAGGTTGTTATATCCAAAGGAAAGGTGACCGACATAGAGGAGGAGGTCGCGAAAATGCCCAACGTTCAAGCGGTTTACGACGTCACCGGACAGAGCGATGCAATAATAGTGGCAAGGTTCAAGTCAAGGGCCGAGCTGAGCAAATTTGTGAAAAAGCTTCTCTCCATGGAGTACGTCGAGAGAACCATAACCCATGTGGTGTTAAATGTAAAGAAGGAAGAGCTCTTCTCAAGACAACTGATCGACTGACGTCTCTTCACTCTGGAGGGTGGGACTTTCGACTGCAACGCCACTTGGTTTGATTCGCCGAGAGCTGGTTGCATGAGGCCGAAGTTCACGGCCATTGATTGTCACAGTTTTGCCGACGAGTATTTGAGGACAAGGCTCAGCTGGTTGATCCCTCTTCACCGCGTATAGCTCAGCCAAGGCTGAACGCTTCACGGCCATCCCTCTATGCTACGCTTCCTATCCCTAATATAAATTTATGATCGTTCCTCCCTTTATTACAACTGACTGCTTAATTCGTTAACATGCATTTTATTATAGCGCGCTTGGACATCATTAGAGAGGCTCTTAGAAATAAAGTGGTAGCCCGGGGGAGATTCGAACTCCCGTCGACGGGGCCAAAGCCCGCCA
>CAZLVJ010000044.1:1424-6994 GCA_964562935.1 uncultured Nitrososphaerota archaeon | reverse complement strand
TCACGAGGTCGTCGGTGCTCTGGTGGATGTGAGTGAACCTGTTGATCTTCTCCCCCGTCAAGTGAGACCTTGCTGTCATGACGTCCTCGTACTTAGGGTCGTGGGCAAGCTCGTAGGTCATGGCCGCTGCGTTGACGTGAGGCCTAAACACGGGGTGCTCGACTACGCTCTCGACCTCTTCGCCCATGAAGTATATCTTTGGCTTGAGCCTCTTCAGGGTCTCTACGTACTCACTCCCAGTCATCATCTTTTACTCGCCCCTACACATTAACTCCTGTAGGAGGGTGTAATCTTTCTAGCGAAGACTTCGAGGACGAACATGGGTCCGGCCCTAAGTTGACCAAGACGAAGTGCCCCACTCACTTTCACGTACTCCTCCACCTTGTTCGCGCAGTCTTCTGACGTTCCAACTATCGAGAACTCAACGACGACTTCGTCTGGAGCGTTCTTGCCGAACTCCTCCAATCGTCTGAAGCCCTCCTCCGTGAGCGTCACGCTGGCGTACACGTCCTCTGGTAAGCCGCTTGGGAGCTCCGTAAGCGTTATAAATTGAGTCACATGAGGAGAAGGGCGGATGATAGAGCAAGTACTCTACATAGTCGGGCTGGCGGCCGCGGTCTTCATGGCCTTCAACATAGGCGCCAACGACGCCGCGAACCCGATAGACCAGGCCGTCGGCTCTGGGGCTCTGAGGCTGAAGCAGGCCCTCGCCCTCTTCTCCACTTTCACTATCATCGGGGCACTCCTCCAAGGAAGTTACGTGATTAAGACCCTAGGGAAGGGCATAGTGCCAGAAGAGCCAGGGATAGACATAGCAGGGGCTCTGTTGTCAGTCGTGGCCGCTGGAGCGTGGATACTCACGGCCACCCTTCTCCGACTACCGATATCCACGTCGCAGAGCATAACTGGCGCCGTGCTTGGCACGGGCGTGGCGTACGCCGTAATCGGTAGGATAGGCCTTCACGAGGTTAACTGGAGCATCATGGTGAGGATAGCACTCAGCTGGGTCGTGTCCCCCTTAATAGCCATGAGCTTATCAGTCCTCCTCTACTTCCCCTTCGTTAGACTTCAGAGGTTCCTCGTGAAGAGGGGTAAGAGCGAAAAGTTGCTGATAGTTCTCCACGTGGTCTCGGTGGCTTTCGCCGCTTACGCCTTTGGGGCGAACGACGTGGCGAACGCTACTGGGGTCTACTTGACGATAACCGAGAGACAACTCGGATTGCCGACTCACGAGACCATGCTCTTACTCTCCTTCTTGGGCGGTGTCTTCATAGCCATAGGAGGCCTCACCTTGGGCAGGAGGGTGGTGCAGACGACCGCCTTCAGGCTCACGAGGTTGGACCGCCCGAGCGGCGTAGCCGCAGGCTTTTCCCTTGCGATGACGGTGTGGCTCTTCACGACGATCCCCTACATGCTCTGGGGCTTCGGCATGCCCATCTCGACGACTCACGCGAGCGTCTCGGCGATAATGGGCGCTGGCATGGCAAAGGCTAAGAGCTTGAGAGGGATAAACCTCAAGGTCGTTGGCTACATCGTAGCATCATGGCTTTTGACGGTGCCCGTGACCATGGGGATTTCGTCATGTCTCTACGTTCTTGCTCACCACCTCTTGTCTTCGTCATGAGAAAAGTATATATCTTTGGCAACATGACAAAACTAGCGTCCTTGCTGGTGAGAACCTTTTGGCTACTTGGATATGGGCATCTAAGAAAATCGAGAAGGAAATAGCTTCCAAGTGCTTAGAACACTGCCTTAGGGTCTCGAGCGTCGTTGAGAGCCTGATATCCCTGCTCAAAGCGATAGAGGAGGAACGCCTTGAGAGCACGACCTCGATATTCGCCGAGGTCATGGCGGCCGAGAGGAAGGCGGATGAGATGAAGAGGGGCTTGATATACGACCTGTCGAGGGCGACGTTGCTGCCCCTCGACAGGGACTACGTGATGAGGCTTGTACTGAGGCTGGACGACGTGGCCGATTACTCTAAGGCCGCCGCCAGGAGGTTATTGATTGCAACGAAAATAGGGATACGCTTCGACAAGGAGTACGTGACGAGGCTCTTAAGCATGGCGCTAAAGCTCCGTGAGGCCATGGCCCTAGTAAACCGGGCGCTTAAGGAGATAATTGAGAGCCCTCAAAGGGCGCTGAGCACAGCCGACGCGATAGAGCGCGTAGAAGAAGAGGTCGACGATATGAGGACGTCTCTCTTGGAGTACGTGTTCTCGCAGTGCGATGAAAGGGGGCCCAAGTGGTGCGCCCTAGCCAAGGAAGTGGTAGACGAGGTGGAGAACTCCGTCGACAGGTGCGAGGAAGTAGCGGACATGATAAGGTACATAAGCGTCAGCTTGGCATCCGTCTAAGTCTTAGAGATCTGCGCAAGGCGCAAATTTCAGAATGACGTAGGGTTGCCGAACTACCCTCCGCACGATTGGACGCTCTACGCTGACTTAATTCGAGGAGGACCTCGAGGCGACCTTAAAGCAAAGGCCTAGCGCTGAAGCTGTAACCCAAAGAGTCGAAGCTCCGTCCTCGAAGGATGTCTTCGACAACTCTTATATGCTGTTCGTAGAGATCCTCTGGAACAGATCTAAGGGGTGGGGGTCGTGTCGGAGGAGGCTTTGAGGCTATTAGGTAATGTGGCCGTAAAGGAGATAGTGAACTGCCTCAAGTCCGGAGAGAAGACCGTCAAGGACGTGGTCGACTGCCTCAATAAGATATCGCCCACGGGCGTGCAACCTCTGGCAGTAGAGCTGTACTTGTGGCTCTTGGCCCAGAAGGGCTACGTGGAGGCGAAGAGGTCAGGGCCCACGGCATCGTACTCGCTGACAGAGAGGGGCAGGGCCCTTCAAACGAGCTGACGTCGAGGTGCAGGCGACCGCTATAACGCATGGTGCCCTCTTTTAACGCTTCATTTACACGACTTCGTCGCAAGGCCCTCGCTTATCTCAAGTAGTCCTCGTACAACCTGTCTATCAGGTTGAGTAGCGCACCGCTTAGCTCTCTGATGAGCCTTCGAGGTATAGTGCTAGCCCTCGGGCACAGGGGGTCCACCGAAACTCTATCGCCATCCTCCTCATACACCAGCGGGTATAGGCGGCACCCCTCGGGCCTATCGGGGTAGATTGTGCAGGAGTTTGTGGCAGGGTCGAGGAATACGCAGTGCCCGTCGACGTTCTTGAGCCTCGGCATGCGGCCTCGCCCGTCGACGAAGCTCTCTTCGGCGAAGCCCAGCCTCTTGATCCTCTCTATGTCCCTCTTGGTCAGCGGCATTCTCGTGTCGTAGCAGCACTTGCCGCAGAACCCCTCATTGACCTTGCAATTGACGTATAGGGTCGGGTACGAGGAGGACAACTAGCTCAACCCTCCTCAGCATACTAGAGGACAAGGGATAAATTAAGCTAAAGACGTCCTTCTATCAGAGTGAGCGAACGTGAACCTCGTGAGGGAGGTTAAGCACGTCGCAGATATGATTTTAGAGTCCAAGAAAGCAGTGGCCTTGACGGGGGCTGGCATATCGACCGAGAGCGGTATACCGGACTTCAGAGGCCCTCAAGGCCTCTGGAGGCAGGTGGACCCTAAGACGAGCACCATCCAGTTCTTCAGGCAGTTCCCGGACCTCTTCTGGCAGTTCATAATAGATAAGCTGGAGAGCTTGATGAGGGCCGAGCCCAACAGGGCCCACTACGCCCTGGCCGAGCTGGAGAGGATGGGCAAGCTCAGCTCGATAATAACCCAGAACGTCGACGGCCTCCACTTCAAGGCGGGCTCCAAGAACGTCATAGAGCTCCACGGAAACATGAGGGAGGCCGTTTGCTTGGGCTGTGGCCGCACCATTTCCATGGAGGAGGCGATGGGCATGGCCAAGAGGAATCACTTACCGCCGAGGTGCGAGTGTGGAGGCGTGCTCAAGCCGAGCGTGGTGCTCTTCAACGAGCCCCTGCCCGAGGAAGCCTACAAGAGGGCCCTCTTGGAGAGCAGGACGTGCGACTTGATGTTGGTCGTGGGCACGTCTCTGCGGGTGTACCCGGCGGCCTACTTGCCCGCCATCGCTAAGCAGAGGGGGGCGAGGCTCGCCATAATAAACATGGAGCCGACGCCTTTCGACGACGTCGCCGACGTAGTGATTCAAGCCAGAGCCGGAGAGGCCTTGCCAGCGATAGTCGACATCGTGAAAGAGGGTCTGGGTCAAAGGTGATGGCCTCGAGTAGGCCCTCCTTCAATGCAGATGTAGGGGCCCTCAGTCGCAAATGAGGTTCAACGGATTGGAAAAATTAACTTAGGGGGCTTAACGAATTAACGAGTTGAGCGCCCCTCGAGGCCGTCGATGATGAACACCGGCTTTATCGATCGATGAGAGAAGCCGAGCGCTTCTGAGACTAACGGGGCTACTCACCGTCGATAGGTTTAAGTAGTCGAGCGTTGCCCTCCCCTAAGAAGGGTAATGGGCAATTTAGGAGAAGACCTTGTGGAGGTTAGGGTCACAGGAGTAGCCATGACCGCTACGCCTCAAGGGCCGCTACCCGTAGCCTTCCTCGAAGACCCCCAAGAGAGGGTCTTGCTCTTGGTCATGGACGGAGCACAGGCGCTGAGCGTCAAGTACATGCTAGATGGAGAGCCCGTGGAGACGATACACGGCTTCATGCTCGACGTCTTGAACCAATTGCATGTAAAAGTTAAGAGAGCAGTGATTTACGGCATGAGCGGCTCGAGGTTCTTGACGAAGATAGCTCTAGAGACAGGCGAGGGGCTCAAGGAGGTCGAGGGCAGGACCGGCGACATAGTCGCCCTAGCCTTCATAGCGAATGCGCCCATACTGGTCTCCAGCGAGATATTGAATGAAGTGGCCATAAGCAAGGAGGAGCTCTACAAGCCGGTCGAAGAGGAATAGGAACCCCGAGAAGAGAAGGCCTAACAACCTCCACCTTTTTGACGCTCGAAGATCCACGGCACTCGGAGCCTAGTGAGAGCCAGGCACTCGCTCTGAGGTCAAGGCGGCCACCTTCTCTCTTATCTTAGTCGCAATAACCTCTAGTTCGTCGTAATCGCTCCGCTCAGCGGGCCAGTAGACCTCGATCCTGTCGCCAATCCACCTCGGTATCACGTGCACGTGGACGTGGAATATGTGTTGCCAAGCGGCCCTTCCGTTGTTCTGGAGTATGTTGACCCCCTCGGCCTCCACGGCCTCCTTGACGGCCTTGGCCATTAAGCACGCCACGCCGAAGACGTGGGCGGCCTCGTCGAAGGGCATCTCGAACACCGTGTCGTAGTGCCTCTTGGGTATGACCAGCAAGTGCCCCCTGTTCACAGGGGCTATGTCCATTATCGCCACGCAGACTTCGTCTTCGTAGACCTTCACGGCCCTCTCGTTGCCAGCGACTATCTCGCAGAAAACACACCACCTGCTCGCTCTAGCCAACTCCGCGCCCTCCACTCTCGTTGAGTAGCTCCCATCAGCCGACTAGGGGGGCTCTTATGGACGTCCTCTCGTCCTGCTATGAGCTTTGCGGTCTCATCTGCTCTAAAGCTGGCATGGAGCCGGTCAAGGACGAGGGGTCCGAGACGCTCGGCCCCTC
>CAZLVJ010000044.1:0-1324 GCA_964562935.1 uncultured Nitrososphaerota archaeon | reverse complement strand
CAGATGGGCCCCCGACGAGAGCTTGAGTGGAAAGAGTTTAACGTAGCGACTCAGCTCCCTACTCTCCAGACTGCTATGCGACTCAAGGACGTCGTAATTGAGGCGTTGAGGTCCGCTAGGGCTCGCTTCTTGAAGCTGAGGGGCTCTGAGGAGGCTCGCAAGGAGCTGGGCATGGGCGCTGGCGGCGACGTCACGAGGGTCATAGACCTGGAGGTCGAGAGGGCTATAGCCGAGTCGCTGGCCGAGAGCTTGAGGGACTTCGTCCTCGTGAGCGAGGAGAGCGGGCTCAAGACTTATGGAGGAGGCGGGTGCGTGGTCGTCGTGGACCCCCTAGACGGGAGCACGAACGTCTTAAGGGGCTACCCCGCCTGTAGCTCGGCGATAGCGATAGCCGAGGGGACAACCCTGAGCGACGTGGTCTCAGCTGGCGTAGTGAACCTCGTGACCGGCGACTTCTACTATGCCGAAAAGGGCTTTGGAGCCTACTTAAATGGCGAGAGGATAAGGCCTCGTAACACTAGCAAGGTCGAGGACGCGCTCATAGCTTTCGAGTTGAACGTAAGGGGACAGATAGGCGGCTACGTGTCGAGGGTAGCGGAGCTCGTAGAGAGGGCGAGGCACGTGAGGCTCATAGGCTCCGACGCCCTCGAGATATGCTTCGTGGCCTCGGGGACGTCGGACGCCTTCGTAGACTTGAGGGGCTTTTTGAGGGCACCCGATTTCGCAGCCTCAGCCTTCATCCTCAAGGAGGCCGGAGGTATTATAACCGACGCTGAGGGCAGGGAGTTGAGTTGCAAGCTTGAGCCCAAGGCCAGGTCAACGATAATAGCCGCCTGCACTCCAGAGCTCCACGAGGACATAATGAGAAGGTTGAAAAGCACTCGATAGGGTTGCGTGGGCTTAGAAGGTAGTCCCAAGATAGGGCCAAACGTTTTTACACTTGGGCTACGCTATTATTAGGAGAACTCGTTGGCAGGTGTGAGCATTGCTGACGCCAGCACAGATCGTGGCGATATTCTTCTTAGTCCTAGTGATAATTATAATATTGGCGTCGTCGATAAGGGTGGTCTACGAGTACGAGAGGGCAGTGATGTTCAGACTTGGGAGGCTCTTAGGGGCCAAGGGCCCCGGCCTGTTCTTCAGGATACCAATCGTGGACAGATTTGTGAAGGTGGACCTGCGAGTCGTCACGGTGGACGTCCCGAAGCAGAGGATAGTCACGAAGGACAACGTCTCCGTGGACGTCGATGCAGTCATATATTACAGGGTTATGGATCCCGTGAAGGCTGTGACGGCCGTGGAGAACTACGTCTATGCGACGAGC
>CAZLVJ010000043.1:0-7280 GCA_964562935.1 uncultured Nitrososphaerota archaeon | reverse complement strand
CGGTCTCCAAGTCCACGCAGGGCTTGTTCTGCCCCCTGTGGCCGTACTTCATCTTAAACGTCGAGGCTCCAAGCGCGAGAGCTATCATTTGATTCCCCAAGCAAATTCCCAACATCGGAATCCCTGTCTCAATGAGGTCCCTTATGGTCTCTATGGTCTTGACGTTCAGCTCCGGGTTTCCGGGCCCATTGCTCACCAAGACGCCCTTGGGGTCGAACTGCAATATCTTGTCAGCGTCGTAGTCCCTCGGGACCCTCACGACCGTTAGGCCTCTCCGCAAGAGATTCCTTATTATCCCGTACTTCACGCCGCAATCTATCACGACGGCCGCTGGTCCGTTATTCTCGTACACTATTGGCTTCTTTATCGTGACCTCGCTCACTAAGTCCAAGTACTCGTACCTAGGGGCCTTCTCGAGGAGCGAGAAGAGCCTGTCGACGTCTACGTCGCCCTCGCTCACTTCGAGAGCTCCCATCATAACGCCCTTGACCCTCAATCTCTTGGTCAGCTTCCTAGTATCGATGCCAGATATGCCCGGCACCTTTTCTTCGTACAGCCATTCGTGGAGGCTTTTGGCGCTCGCCCAGTGGCTCGGCCTTTCGCAAAGCTCGTGAACTATCACTCCGAGGACGTGGGGCTTATCGGACTCGTAGTGGAGAGGCAGCCCCCAGGCATCCCTGATGCTCGGGTCTGGGAGGCCGTAATTCCCAATCAAGGGATAAGTGAAGCAGAGTATCTGCCCTTGATAAGAGGGATCCGTGATCGACTCGGGATAACCGACCATTCCCGTGGTGAAGACGACCTCTCCGACGACAGTCTTAGGAAAGCCGAAACCTTTCCCCAGAAAGACCGAGCCGTCCTCGAGAACTAAGGCAGCGCTGAGAGCGCTTACCATTGCCAGTAAAAACCCTCACCTTCTATAACTTCGGGGGTATATAAGACTGTCGGGGCTTGACGGTCTGAGACCGAATTGGCCGTAATAGGGTAGTAAAAGAAAAGCCATCAGTTTCATCTTTTAAGATAACATGAAGCGCCCAAGGATCTTTCAACCCAGCGTAGGTTAATGGCCTCGTTCTTGCCAAAGCTCGTCCTCTCACTCACGTATTCCTAACGACGTCAAAGACCCTTTGAGCTATGCCCCACGGCCCGAGCGGCTATCCGTATCATGCTATTGTCGAGAAACTTCGTGGAGTGCGAAGCTCCTCAGGCTAACTTAAGCGCCGCCAGACCTCGGTCTGCTTTCACGAGCAACGCATTTTCCTGCTCGGAAAGCCTTCGCCTATGACCTTTATTTTAAAGACTTTGAGGTATGCCATGCCGAGGTACGTAAAGCTTAAAGAACCAGCCCAAGTTCTTAGAGTCGAGCCGCTAAGGCGAAGGTGTAGATTCGTGTTCAAGTTCGCGAGGGAGCAGTACGTCTATCAAATAGGGAAGGTTAAGATAGGAGGGCAACCGGGCGAGAACCCAACAGTCTTGGCGGGAACCATATTCTATGGAGGACACAAGATAGTCAGTGATCCGAGGGCCGGCGTCTTCGACAAGGAGAGGGCCGAGGCATTGATAAAGAAGCAGGAGGAAATGTCAGACATAACAGGCAATCCCTGCATGGTTCAGGTGTTCTCAGAAAGCGTCGAAGCAATGAAGAGGTACATAGACTTCGTGGCGTCGGTCACCGACTCGCCGTTCTTGATAGACTCCACAGAGCCAAGGGTCAGGGCCGAAGGGGCGAAGTACGCTAAGGAGGTGGGGCTTCTCAATAGAGCCGTCTACAACTCGATAAACGCCTCGATAACCGAGGAGGAGGTGAAGGTCTTAGAGGAGGTGCGAATTCCCAACAGCATAGTCTTGGCCTTCAACCCGACTGATCCCTCGATAAAGGGTAAGGTGGCGATCCTAACGACTGGCGGAGGGGTTGTCGGGAGGGGGCTGCTCAAAATAGCTGAAGAGTGCGGAGCCAAAGCTCTGTTGATCGACGTAGCTGCGACGACCCTCGGCTCTGGCGCGGGAGCAGCTCTAGCGTCGACATACGTGATTAAGTCCAAGTTCGGCTATCCGACGGGAGGCGGGGTGCACAACGTGGTCTCAGCTTGGCCGTGGCTCAAGAGGCTAAAAAAGGGGCACCCGAGCGGGAAGAGCATTTTTAAGTTTTGCGACGTCGCTAGCAATGCCCTCCAAGTGATCATCGGGGGTAACTTCGTGCTCTACGGGCCGATCGAGAACGCCGAGTGGGTCTTTCCAGTAGTAGCCATGACTGATATGCTCGTAACAGACATGGTGAGTTTGGAGCTGGGGGTAAACATCAGCGAGGACCACCCGTATAAGAGGCTCGTATGCTGATGAGTAGAATTCGAGAGATCGTGTTCAAACTTGCGAGGAGAAGCGGACTTAGCAAGTACTCCCCTCGAATCGCGAGAAGCAAGCTAGTTGATGTCACGAAAATAATGTCGCATCAGAAAAGAGGGCCTAGGGCGCTGCCACCTCTCTTCACCGTCGCGTCAGTCGAGCTGGGTAATACCACGACGAAGTGCATTATAACGACTACGGATCTAAGGAGCGGGAAGATGTATTTGGTAAAAAAGGTCGTTAGGATGACGCGCGAGATCAGGAAGCCCTTGCCCGGCGAGCGAATGTTGGGCTCAACATTGTGGGGGAAAGAATTGAGTGAAGAGGCCGTTGCCGAATTCGTCAGCGATTTGCTCTCGACCTGCGTCAGAGAGTCCGGGTTGGACAAGGCCAAGGACCTCCACTTCGTAGTTAGGTCTACGGGGGTTAGCGCGAGCTTCGGAGCTCCAGAGGAGGTCGGAGCGGTCATAAGGGCCTTAGCTAGGGGTTGCTTGCTCGCTGGGATTAGTCCTTCAAAAATGGTCGCCCCCCTCTCGAAGGAGCTCTCCAGCTTGCCCGAGCACTTGAAGGAGTACTCGAAGCTCGACGAAGTCCTCTTCGAGGGGGCGATCGCCAGTTGTCTACCCCCTAAGAGCAGGGGGGAGATCATGGCCAACGAGATGGAGGCAGAGCTCTCAACGGCTGGCGTGAAGGCGGGCGCCAAGTGGACCGACGTCGACTGCAGGAACCCCTTAATTTCAATGGACTTTGGGACCACGCTCAAGGGGAGGGTGACTAATGACGAGCTACCCTACGCCAAGACTATAGGAAGCGTGTGCGGGCTATCAGGGGCCATCTGCGATGCCCTGATTCAAGGCGCTGGAGTCGCGTCATCAGCTCTTGAGCTCTCAGAGAGGATCGAGCTAAGAAGAGCTGAAAGTGCTGGTGAGCTAGAAGAGCTGGCTCGCGAAATCCACAAGTACATAGACGTTAGGAAAGTCCCCCCTTCTGCAACGCGCATAGGCACGATACCAGTTAACGCCAAGTCGGCGTATGAGCAAGGGGTCTTGTTGATAGGATGTGACGCAGGAAGTAATGGGAGCTATCTGCCTAAGATTCGCATGCTTGGCCGAGAGCTCTATGCCCAGTATGGAGATCAGACGCTCCTCGCCGTGTTAGACCACGTCTCAGCGCTCATAGTCAGGAGGGTTCTAGAGATATTGATTGACGAGGGGGTTGTAAACGGTAGATACACGATAGGGATAACTGGACGGGCAGGGATAACGGGCTTAAAGCCCTATCTCATACTCAAGCAGATAGACGGCCTAGGCCTATTCACGGACGACGTTAGCCGGAGAGTGGTCTTCGTCGAAGACGGCTTGGCCCTCGGCGCTAACGTGATGGCAAGGTGCATGCACTCATTGGGCACGCCGCAGAATCCGCTGGGTGGCAATAGGGGCATGGGTTGCATATTGAGCTTGCGAAAGGAGTTCCAGAGCGCTGGAAAGCTCCATGTAACATGAGCGCAACAGCGTGTCGTCTCAACAGCTTAGGCCGTGCGATGAGGGAAGAGGAGGCCTTGCATGGCCACTAGCTATAGGGCTTTGAGCACAAACTTCAGTATTAGCACTACCAGCGACCCTGCCAAGAAGCCGTAGAAGAAGCCTATGTGGCTTCCCAACCTCAGGCCCTCTCTTCGAGCGATTTCACTGAGGACGGAGTCGATTTTCTTGTCTATCTCGTTAAGTCTTGAGCAGAGCTCGGAGATCTCAGGTGGCACTACGATCGTCGGGATCTTCGTCTCCTCTCGATCCTTTACGGACATGCCCTCACCAGCTAATGTAGATGTGTTAATATGGTCATTATTATCGTTAATGTAGCGATTGAGAGAGCCACCCCCACCACGAAGCCCTTGACGAAGCCAGTATAGAAGCCCGTGATGAATTTGTTTCTCTTTTCCACAAACTCGATCTTTGCCTTTATATCGCTAATCCTCGACTCTAGATAGGCCACCTCAGCGGTATAGGCTTCTCTAAGCTTGGACATCCGCCAGCCTCCTAGCGGAAGACTATAAATGCCAAAAAGCCTAAGAGGGCTAGCGCTAACATAATCCCCGCCACTACCCCCAATGCTCTCACAATGCTTTCAGCCGTCATTAAGTGCGACTTCTTTATGAGTTGTAGCTTGAAGTTTATGTCCTCTATTAGTGTCGAGAGGACCGTTGTTGACGGCAAAATTAAGGGGGTCAACGGCGGTACGGGCGTGGCGAGCTCTTCGCCTCTTCTCTTTTCGGTCTCCACGACGAACGGGGGCTCAGGATAAGCTCCCGGATCTTGGGCTGCCAGCTCCTCGACTTTAACCCTTATCTGATCTACGTCTTCGACTCCGATCATGTCCACACACAGCACTTGCCTTCGAAATCGCTCAACAGCTTCGAGCGTCAAGTGCTCGACGTAAGGTATTGCCCCCGGCGCGCCTCTTATCCTCTTCGTTGAGGGGTCTACGCCGTTCTGGTATAGGGCCTTTAACGTGCCGCCGGGGACGTGCCCTACCACCTCAGCCCCGCATATCACTAAGAACCTGATATTGGGATTTGATATCACGTTGAGCACTATCCTCTCTACTCCTACGTTCTCGGTCTTACATGGCCCTACTATGGCCACCTGAGGTAACTTCGCTAAAACCGGGCACATATCCTCCGATGCTAGTGTGCATATCGCTATACAGCCCTTGGGGTCGCCGACAGCGTAACCCCCAGCGACCCTTGGCCAAGAGGGTGCTGGCTCGACCTTCGCCCTCTCTCCTTGACCTATTGGCATGATTTCAGCCTTTCCCTATAGGGGCTTAAAGAGGGTCGCTACGCCTTTGACGACTGAGAACAAAGGGGCATGATGTATTAACATGCTCAAGCAGAAGAGGGCCAGACCTATGAGGGAGCCTATGGCCATGTACTTGAGGAAAAGGACTCCTAAGCGCATACTCTCTCCTCTATCATATCGATCATATCGCCTAATCGATCCCGTAGCTAGCGCCCCCTTTGGTTTAAGGAGGTTCACGAGCTCGTCGACCAGGGCCTCAAGCTCAGATACCTTTTTCTCAAGGGGGGTTATGTCAAGGACGGCTACGTCGCTCCTAGCCTCGCCCACCACTTTGTTCTCGGCATCGAGTATTATGTCGAAGTCGGGCGAAATTACTATGATCGACAAGAGCGCACAGCCCCCTAACTCTCCTTTAGAGGTGCTGGGTCAATAATAGCTTGTGGGCCTGCTCGCCTGTCTGCCTTTTCCCCTAAGCTAGTTATTTGAGGATGAGGATGCTTTTCGGTTCCTCCTACTCTCTTTACTGAATTTGCCGGGTTAATGGTATGCTTCGGCCACTAATCACTACGTGCCTGTACTGATTGCAGGCTTAAAAAAAGAGGGTTTAGCAAGGCAGAGTATTAAGGAGGGCTCAGCACAACTATCTTTGGCTGGCTTGGCAGGGCCTCTTTTGAGATGCTGTAGATGTTTGAAGGGATGCGCTCCACGTTCTCCTTTTTAGCCACAAACGCCTCGACCCCTGATATCGGCAAGTTGAGCCCAGGGACCTTGAAGTGCATGGGTATAATCAGCCTCGGCGATAGCATCTCCACTACTCTCTCGGCTTGCCTCGCGTCTATAGTGAATGTTCCGCCCACGGGTATCATGAGGACGTCAACTGGCCTAAGGGAGCGAGCCTGATCCTCGCTTAGCACGTGGCCTAGGTCACCTAAGTGGCAGAACCTTGTGCCCTCAAACTCGAAGACGTATGCCGTGTTCGGCCCTCGCTTCGCCCCTCGAGACTCGTCGTGATATGTGGGCACACCGGTTATCTTCACGCCCCTGACCTCGTAGCTCCCAGGCTTATCTATCACCACGGTACCGTCCTTCTTGACGTAGGGGAGCCCGTCGGCGTGGTCGAAGTGCCTGTGAGTTATCAAGACTATGTCGGCTTTGGCGGACGGCGGCTTCAGTCCGATGGATCTGCCGTCGTGAGGGTCGGTCACTATGGTCACGCCGTCCTTGATCTCGAAGCAAGCATGCCCATGCCACTTTATTGATATGGGCATAATTTTCGTGAAATATAAGGCGAAGGAGCTTATTAGCGTTAACGCTTGAGGGCCGTGGCGACGACGTTCTTCCACTTCCTCCGCCCAATGGTCACGAGCTTCAGCTCCTCGATTTCGAGGCCTCCAGCGCTCAGCAAGTCCCTCATTTCCCTCAGGGTGAAGAGGTGGTAGAACCTCTTGTAGACTGCGCTCCTCGACCTCCAAGGCACGTAGGCGTCGCCGAGCTCAAACGTCGAGCCCGTTAACCTCGTGAGTATGCCCTTGATCACGCTGAGCAACAACCTCACCTGCCATCTGTACCAAGCCGTTATCAAGCAAAGCCCCCCGCTCCTCATGGCCTCCGCCATCTCGTTCACGGCCTTGCGCCTCAGTCCCTTAGTGGGTATGTGGTGGACGACCGCGATGCACACGACAACGTCGAAGCTCGCCCGTCTAAACGGCAAGAAGAGGGCGTCGCTCACGACCAGCATGGCTCTATGGGCAAGCCCCAGCCTCTTTATCCTACCTTTAGCTATCTTGATGAGCCTCTTCGACAGATCTACCCCCACGACCACCGACGCCTTCTTCGCCAGCTCTACCACGTGCCTCCCGTTACCGCACCCAACGTCCAAGACCGACCTCTCTGACACGTCGCCCAAAAGTCGGAGCACTTCAGACCAAGGAGACCTCCTCGTGCCAGAGAAGCCCTCAGCTATCGCCTCGTAGGTCTCGACGACTTTCTTGATCTGCTCCCTCGCTCTCCTCTCGACCTCGCCCATTGAGTTCTAATCTTTTTGTGGACGGGAAGAGCTAAAAATGTGATAGTAGTAAACATTCTAGTGCTCGGCGATGACCGATATCAGGCTAACGTCGAGTCAAAGAGAGCTCGCGG
>CAZLVJ010000042.1:0-7308 GCA_964562935.1 uncultured Nitrososphaerota archaeon | reverse complement strand
CAGCGTTTATGACGCCGAGCAAGTCGCCCTCCTCCACGACGCCGTCCCTGAGCGGGAGGAATATCGCCTTGTCGAAGAGCCTCTCGCCCTCGACGGGTTGCGGCTTGCCCTCAGATCCGTAGAGGCCCAACAAGATGCCAAGGGCATGCCTAGAGATGGGACAGGTCAGCGTTATTTCCTTTGGTGAGAGCTCTATGGGGTCTATCCTTATCACGGTCGGGTGCCCGGCCTTGACCTCAACCCTCTCGCTGGCGACTGCGTTTATCCACTTACTAGCGGTGCTTAGGATGTATTCCAGCATCTCGTTGGGGTACTCCATGCGCTTTATCTCACCAGTTCTCTTGCCAAGGTACTTGATCACTAACTTCTGCCGTGCGAGATCGGAGCTCACCTGAGTAATTACCATAATTACTGGGGCATTCTTAGTCTTATTAACTCTATCGTCCCAAGTCGAGAGATCACGGCCAAAATATGGGGTCGCCTCAAGTACGATCTCGAGAAGCGACGAGTCAACATTTTAAAAAGCACTTTTGTAGCGGCGCTCCAAAGCGCGATTTCTCTTGACCTCGTCCCAGCGCACAACCCTTATTAACGGAGCTCCTGAGGTCTTGGAGGTCGTGGGAGGTAGAGCTATTGATCGAGGAGTACTTAAAGCCAGCGCGTTTCGCGCAGTCACATCACCCCGAGATTGTGGAGTGCGCGAATAGGTTGAGCCAAGGCCTACCGAGGGAGCAAGTGGTCAAGAACGTTTACTTCTTCGTGAGAGACCGGATTAAGTGGACCGTAGAGGGGGTGAAACCAGCGATCGAGGTCCTGAGGAGCAAGAAGGGCGCCTGCTTCAACAAGGCCAGCTTGCAGATAGCCCTGTTGAGGGCCGTGAGCATACCGGCCAGGTACAGGCTCGAAGAGGTCCTTTCGCTAGCCCTCAAGCCCTACCTCCCTCGGGAGTTGCACGACCTCCTCCCCAAGACCGTGGTCCACGTCCTAGCCGAGGTCTACTTGAACGAGCAGTGGCTCGGGTGCGACGCGACGCTGGACGCCCCCCTCTCGCACCCCCTCTGGAAGAGGGACTGGGAGCCGGGCATGGACCTCTCTTGCATACCCTCGGCGTTTAAGGTCAGGGTCTTGGGGACCTATCCAGACTTACCCGAGCCCCTTGTGTCCGAGTCGGTGAAGTTTTTACTTTCCAAGGAAGGGTCTGTGGAAATGATCGAGGAGCACTTGGAGAGGCTGAGGGCCATGTCGCCCGACGAGAAGCTGAAGTACTTTGTGGAGCAGTGGGGGCTCGATGTCGTTTCTCAATTAATCAAGAGAGGTCGGAAATGAACGAAGAGATTAGGGGGATAGCCAGGAGAGTCGAGGAGCTGAAGGAGAGGGGGCAGGGGAGCAAGTTCCCTCATTGGTTGGCCTGTCACCCCTGCTTTAACCCCCAAGCCCACTTCTCCTTCTCTCGCATGCACTTGCCGGTCGCTCCTAAGTGCAACATCCAGTGCGGTTACTGTAAGAGGGACATAGATAAATGCGAGTACAGGCCTGGGGTCACTTGCAAGATAATGAGCCCGGAGGAAGCCGTCAGGCTAGTGGACGAAGCGCTCAAGAGGGACGAGAAGCTCAAGGTTGTGGCGATAGCTGGGCCCGGAGAGCCCCTCTTCAACGACGAGACCTTCGAGACCCTTAAGCTGGTGAACGAGAGGTACCCCGACTTAATAAAGTGCGTCGCGACGAACGGCCTCCTGTTCGAGGAGAAGGCGCCCGTGCTCAAGAGCCTCAAGGTGAGGACAGTCACCATAACCATCAACGCCTTAGACCCTGGGGTTGCCTCCAAGATCTATGAGTTCATAATCTTAAACGGTGAGGTGATAAAGGGCGTTGAGGCCTCTAGGATCTTAATAGAGAAGCAACTGAGGGGGCTTAAGGCCGCCGTGGACCACGGCTTGATCGTCAAGGTGAACACAGTGCTCATACCCGGCCTGAACGAGGGGGAGGCCGTGGAGGTGGCGAAGAAGGTAGCCGAGCTGGGGGCCTTCACGCAAAACATAATCCCGCTTATACCACTCCATTCCTTCAAGGACTACAGGCCGCCGACGTGCGAGGAGCTTAATAAGGTGAGGGAGGAGGCGTCGAAGTACATACAGCAGTTCAGGCTGTGCAAGCAGTGCAGGGCTGATTCCTACGGGATACCGGGCTTCGAGAAGAGGGAGAGGGCCAAAGATCAAGGGTTCTACTTGGCGCTCCACGCCTGACTCTTTGGGCCGTGAGCCTAGCCAAGGCCTGCGAATACCATGGATCACCTCTAAGAGGTCGCTATAGGCTCTAGACTTGACAGCACGAACCCCATGGTCTCTCGTCCTAAATCGATAGTCAAACTACAGCCCATACTTAAGACCTTGAGCCACTGCAAAAGGTGATGGATGCGTGTCGACCTTTTTCCTCGACTTAGGGCTAAGACAAGGTATATAACGGCAGACTCCAATAATCACTTTGATAGCAAAATGACTTGGCTCGCTTCTTTGCAGGTCAAAGAGGTCCCCCTGCTTTTGGAGAAGGCCAAGGCGGAGGACGTAGATCCTCGCTTGGGGGTTGTTCGCCTACGTCTACGAGGCTGGCGATGAAAACATAAGGAAGGTCGCGCGAGGTCGCCTCGAACTTTCTTCAAGGCTCTGGCAAAGAACTTATAAGCCTTTATTGCATTTTCATCATCGATAGCTGAAAAGATCCCCTCTGCGAGTGCGGGGTCCCTAGCTGGTGGTGACCTTGCTGAATAGCGCCAGGCCCGGCACGAATTGGTGTAGGTGGGAGCGCCCATATGGAGCCCTTATCGCATAGGCTGAGCCCTAGGTGTTTAAGCATCTTGGCCGCCTCTCTGAGATCCGACGCAGAGCTAGCTAAGGAGTTAAGAAGGGTCTTGGACGACTTGGGCATGAGCACGAGTAGGTTCTCCAAAATATCCGGCATACCACTCAGCACGATAAAGAAGGTCTTGAGGGGGAAGAGCGGCGTGACCTTGTCCACGCTAAGGAAGATACTGAGGGCGATAGAGTTGATAGAGGGAAGGTCCGCGAAGCCCTTCGTAGCCATAGTAGCCGCCGTGACGACGCTGAGCAAGCTACGCTCTCTGACCCTCAAGCTCCAAGACCAAGTCGTAGCCATTAGAGAGTACGGGGTCTCGACGCTTGATGAGGCCATCAAGGCCTCCTTGAGGGCTCAGAGCGACGGCGCGGTTGCCATAGTCTGCGCCCCGATCGTCGCCCACCTGATAAAGGACGTGGTCTCGATACCAATAGTTACGCTGGACGTCTGCGACGAAGACGTGGAGCGAGCGGTCAAAATCGCGGCCCAAAAAATAATTGGGCAGGCTTGAAGGCCGAGAGGCTTTCAAAGACCTTTAGGGCGTGGGAAGGGATTTAGCCCTCCCATACGAACCTATGATAGGAGGCGAGTCTTTTTGGACTACGAGGAGGTCTTGGAGAAGCTCCTCAAGAGGGAGATTAAGCTCTATGAGGTTGAGAACTTCGTAGGCGACGTCAACAAGGCCGCCGAGATGAGGAGGCTCTTCTTGGAGAAGACCTTGGGCGTCCAGCTCAAGAACATAGGCCACTACTCCATGGACCTCAACGTGACGGCTAGACGCAACATAGAGAGCCCCATAGGCGTTGGCCAAGTCCCGATGGGCATAGCTGGCCCCCTCAAGGTCAAGGGGGACTACGCAGACGGGGAGTACTACATACCCCTATGCACGACTGAGGGTGCGTTGGTGGCGAGCGTCAACAGGGGGTGCTCAGCGATAACGGAGTCCGGAGGAGCGAGGGCGAAGATAATAAGGGACTACATGGCCAGAGCGCCCCTCTTCATAACGCCGAGCATTGAGCACGCCCACAAGCTAGTCCAGTGGGTCAGGGAGCACAGGAAGGAGATAGAGGAGGTTTTCAACAGCGTCGACCCCTACGTGAAGCTAATAGACGTTCAGCCATGGATCGTCGGGAGGAACGTGTGGCTACGTTTCACGGCGAACACCTTCGACGCCATGGGCATGAACGGCGTCACCTTGGCCTGTGACAAGACCGGGAGGTTCATAGAGGAGAGCGTGAAGTTCGCTAGGATGGTAAGCCTGAGCGGGAACCTCTGCGTGGACAAGAAGCCCAGCGCTATCAACTGGCTCCTCGGGAGGGGCAAGACTGTCGTGGCGGAAGCGATCATAAAGAGAGAGGTGGTGATGGAAAAGCTGAAGACCACGCCGGAAGACGCGGCCGACGTGTGCATCAGGAAGAACCTGCTAGGGAGCGGCCTCGCGCACGCCTATGGCCTGAACGCCCACGTAGCGAACATAGTCGCCGCCATATTCATAGCGACGGGGCAGGACTGCGCGCAAGTCGTCGAGTCCTCTATGGCCATAACGACAGCTGAAGTGACGTCGGAGGGCGACCTGTACGTCTCGGTGACGTTGCCCTCGCTAGAAGTTGGGACCGTGGGAGGCGGCACTGGGTTACCGACTCAGAGGGAGGCCTTGGCGATAATGGGTTGCGCGGGGCCGGGGAACCCGCCAGGCTCGAACGCGAAGAAGTTTGCCGAGATAGTGGCGGCGGCCTGCCTAGCAGGCGAGATATCACTGCTCTCGGCGCTGGCAGCGGGCCACCTGGCCCAAGCCCACGCCAGGCTCGGGAGAGCCGCTAAGGCCTGACGCTACTCGACTTACAGGAGGAGCTTAAGGGGCACTCAGGACACAGGGGGTTCTTAGCCCTACAGACCTCCCTCCCAAATTTTATCAGGGCCAAGTGGAATAGTGCCCTCTCGAGAGGCGGGACGAAGGACTCGAGCGCGAGCCTCACCTCTTCGTAGCCGGCCCTTTCGTCGACCAGCCCAAGCCTCTTGGCCACCCTCTCGATGTGGGTGTCTACGGGGATTACTGGGGCCCGGGACTTGAAGGCAAGCATGACGTCGGCCGTCTTATGGCCCACGGCAGGAAGCTCCATCAGCTTCGCCCTGGCCTCGTTGAATGGCATGGAGAGGACGTCCTCTAAGCCCACGCCCCATGACCTCAGCCTCTCGGCTATCTCCTTGATCCTTCGGGCCTTGACCCTGTAGAGCCCAGCGACTCTCATAGCGTCTTCGAGCTCCGACACGTCGGCCTTGAGGATACCATCGACCGTCACCAGGCCCCTCTCCCTCATGTTCTTCATGGCCCTCTCGACGTTCTTCCAATTAGTGTTCTGAGATATTATCGTGCTTATCAGCAGTTCCAAGGGGCTTAGGGCCTCAAACCTCTTCAATATGGGGCTCACGTCGTCGTAGAAGAGCCTTGCGACGTTGAGTAGCTCGGCCTTGAAGTCTAAGACCTTCGACTCCACTTCACAACCCCCTCAACCACTTTTGCCAGGCGCCTTTATTGAGCGTAACGGCGCGTCCTTGGCCTCTGGGAAGGACGCGTTTGAACTCCCTATCGAGCTTTGTGAAAGCATTATATAGGTAGCTCTGTGAACTCCTCACGAGGCTGGGGTGGACCGACATGATGCCGGCGCCTATGAAGCGCTACGTAGTGGCCTTGTGCCACAACTGCGGGGAGCCGCGAGTCGTGAGGATGCCCGCGAGGTCGTTCTTGTGCTTCAAGTGCGGTTCTCGAAATGCGGTCTCGAAGGCCAAGTTCATAGGGGCAACGGACGACATAGACGAAGCCACTCACATAGCCAAGAAGTTCAAGCTAGGAAGGCTTTACGCGTAGTCCTGAGGCGCTAGAGGCGCAAAAGCTGGCTTGGGAGTAGCTCATGTCAAGGCACGTAGTAATGTGCTGTGGCGCCAAGGTAGAGATAGTGGGCACGGAAGTGAGGGTGCTCGACGAGCCCTTGACCAAGCGTTGCCCTCTACAGACCATAGCCTACGGCTACGAAGAGATAGACAAAGAAGTCGTGAAGAGAAAAATGGAGATGAAGATAGGGGAGCTGGGCTTCGCCTCTAAGGACAGGGTGTTCATTACCGAGCCCCGAGTGCCCTACGGCGCTTCGGAGATGATCATGTCGTGCCTCGAAGAAGGGGTCTTTGACTGCGCCGTCACCGTGTGCGAGGGGGCCGGGACCGTCTTGGCCACCACACCAGAGCTCGTCCAGATGATAGGGGCCTTCCTGTCGGGGATAGTCGAGACGACGCCGATCCCCGAGATAATCGAGAAGCTGAAGGACAATGGCGGGGTAATACTCGACGAGAGCACCGCCGCCATAGATCAAGTGAGAGGTGTTGAGCTAGCGGCTAAGAAGGGGTACAAGAGAGTGGCCGTGACGGTGGCCGGGTTCAGGAGCTGGGAGATACCGAAGATAAGGGAGCTGGAGGAAAGGCTCAAGGTCGACGCCACCGTTTTCGCCGTGTGTACGACTAGGAGTGGGCCGGAGGACGCCCAAAACCTCTTGCTCTCGGACTTGGTTTGGGCCTGCAACTCCAAGGTCGTTAGGGAGAGCGTGGCCCCTAGAGCGGTATTTCAACTGGGCGTCGCAATACCCGTCTTCGCCTTGACTGATAAGGGCAAGAGGGCGATATTCGTTCACTTGATGAAGATAAAGGAACCGTTCGTCGTCTTCAGGACTAGGCTCCCCTACTTAGTGCCTGGGAGGCTACCTGAATAAGCCGCGTAGGGTAAATGTTTTGGAGAGCAGTAGTAGTGTGGAGGTTATGAAGTACCTCAAGCTCGACCTCCACACCCACCCCTTTGAGGCGCTGGGGTTCCCGAGCCCCAGCATAGACACCGTCGCTAGGATAGTGAGGCAGGTTAAGAGGGCTGGGCTCGACGGGGTAGCGATAACCGAGCACGGAGAGAGCTCGTACGGGCTCGGGGCCGCGGAGATAGCAAAAGAGTACTTCCCGGAAGTGATAGTAATACCGGGAGTCGAGCTCGAGGTGAGCGGCATAGGGCCGGCGACTCACAGGCAAGTCGTCGAGCTGTACTTGGGCGACAGGGTCTTCAGGTTTCAAGTCCATCCCTACGACGAGCGCCCAGAGATACTATCCACGTGCCAAGGGATAGAGGTCAGAAACTACTTACACAAGAGGATGGACGAGGACCTCGCGATGCGACTGGCGCTGAAGTTCAACTTGTTGCCGCTGAGGAACTCCGACGCCCACAGGCTCGAGGAGATAGGCAAGCACTACAACGTGATAAGTCTCGAAGTACTATACGAGAGAGGCGCCCCAGCCAATACTAAAGACCGTGCTCCCTCCGACGCCGTCAAGTCGCGTTAGGGCTGAGACGAGGCGCTCCTAGGCCTAGTCATGGGCTCAGCATTGGAGTCACACATCACTCCTCAGGCATGCAATGGGACATCATTG
>CAZLVJ010000041.1:0-7584 GCA_964562935.1 uncultured Nitrososphaerota archaeon | reverse complement strand
CGAGCCTCAGCTCTATTATCAGCGAGAGCAGCTTTATCACCAAGAGCTCACCCGCATCTCTTATGGTCTCAGCGTCCACTATGTAAACTGCCACGGCCCTCCTAGCCCTCTTGATGGCTTTGCTCAGAGACGGGCCCAATCCTCTGAATACGAAGAGCTCCATTTGGCCTGGAGTGTCGACTAAGACGTAGTCAGCGTCGCTCGTTGCCATTCTCTTGACTATGTCTTCCATCCTCTTTTCCATGATCTTCGAGGCCATTATCATTGCGCCATTGGGCCCGAGGCCCAGCTCCCTCATCAAGTCGCTAGTCCTCACGACCTCCCTCACGTCGAAGGTGGCTTCGTAGGGCAAGGCCTCTACGCCAGGGTCTAAGTTGACGCGCGAGACCCGAAAGCCTAGCTCCTCGAGCCACTCGCCGAACGACTTGACGAGCGTCGTCTTCCCGCATCCCGCCGTTCCCACGAATACGACGAACACCGCAGGTCCCTCACTGAATCCTCATGAGGGGGCTTAAAAGCCCGACACATTAGGGGGCTGACGGTGAGAGGCGTGGGCCTAATATCGCGTGACAGAAGGAAGCGCAAGGCCGTTTCAGCGATGATCGCAACCCTAATGCTCATAGGGATAACGGCAGCGATAGGCTCCTTCATTTACTGGTACGCCATGACTTACGCCAAGTCGACCTCGAGAGTGGCATCCGTAGAGGTAACTAAGGCCAAGATAACCTACATATCTGACAACACGGTGAGCGTTTTGGTGTCTGTGAGGAACCAAGGGACTACGGCCTTGGAGTTGCGCAACATCACGGTAAGAAGTCCCTCTGGCGAATTGATAGACCTCCTAGAAGAGGAGAACGTGACTATAACGCCTAGGACGTCGGTCCTTGGGCCTGGAGACTCTGTCACCGTTGTCTACTTCGGAAAATTTAACGTCAATGTCGGCGACGTGTGCCTCATAACTGTAGTGACGGATCAGGACGCGCAGGAGATAGCGGTTCAGTGCATGCGAGCGGCCTAGGAGGGACATGGACGTGTGCCCATGCTCATATACCATCTTTTTTCTCGGTAAGCGACAGGGCACGTCGGAGGTAGTCGCTACCCTAATAGTCTTCGTGATCACGCTGGCTATTTCTGCGATATCCGTGAACCTCTTGACTCAAAGAGCTAGCACGTCTTCAAGCATCATCGTTCAAGAATCCGAAAGGGCTAAGCTCGAACAGCTAGCCATGATAAAGATCCTTAACTTTCGTAAGACGGAGAACGGAACGTACGTCTTGCTGTACAACCCCTCAGACGTAACCGTGGGCGTAGAGACGATATTCGTGGAGGGCAGACCTCATCCAGTTGACTTAGTCTTGAGGCCCTTCGAGGTGACCGAGGTATTCCTCAACCCCGGGATCCAAGAGGACGACCTCGGCGACGTTTATTTCCTAACGTCAGAGGGGGTTTTGATACATGCTAAGACGTAAGGCTTTGAGCCCGCTAATTGGTATAATGATAATGGCAGTCTTAATATCGCTCTCGATGGCTCTCTTCGCGCACTTCCTGTCCTCCTTCATGAACTACTCAGACGCGTTGCGCCAGGGGCTCGAGCTGGCGGGTGAGCTCATGGCTGAGGAGAGGGTTAGCGTCGATGCCTTCTCAAACGGGACTCACATAATACTTTCCCTGACGAACAAGGCCTCGAGAGAGGTCGTCTTCCCGTACATAGTTTTCAAGCATGGAGCCGAGGTTCACGTAGAGAAGCTCGACTTAAGGGTTCCGCCACGCTCTCTATCGCCCATTCGAGTCTCCGTCCCCATACCCCAGGGCTTTACAAACCCCTCGCTCAGCGTAACCCTCGTGGCCAAACGAGGCTCTACATATACCTTCAACTTCGCTCCTGCCCAAAGCTCGATGGGCAACGTCAGCACTGGCGCCCCCTACGTGAAACTGCCCTATGACGACATATGTCTTATAAATGACGTAGCCATCGTCGATCGCCTGAGGGGGATAGTCGTGGCGTCTTACGAGAACGGCGGCGTGCTGGCGATAGACGTTGACGACGGATCGGTGCTCTGGTCAAAGGAGTTCCCCTTCACAAGGGCGGAGAAGATCGCCTTCAGCGAGGCTTTGAACGCTACGGTGCTGTCCATATCGTCTGATGGCAGTAGCCCTAAAGCCTTGAGTGTCATAGCCTTGAGGGATGGGAAGTTGCTCTCCGTAAACAACTTCTACTTCTACTTCAGTTGCTCTCAAACGAGCTATTATGTAGAGGAGCTTAGATATCAGCCAGCGATGATCGGGAGGGATCAGCACTTAATCGTGGTGCCCGAGAGCTACTTCTCAGGGAAATACCATCCGTATAACTCTTGGACGATAGAGATGGTAGTGTATGTGAACATAATAGAGCCGCGGTCTCCTTTAATTAAGGAGGTAAAGCTCCAGAGGGCGCTGATAGGGATCGTTGACACTCAAACGTCCTTCCAGTACTATCTAGCGAATCCAGATATCTTCCCGAAGTTCAAGGTACTTGGCCACGCCCCTATAAACCAGAGCTTTAGCGTCTTGTTAGTCAGCGGGGCGCTCTACGAGAAGGCAGTGAGCATCAACGTTGAGCGTTGTGACAGGGTTAAAACCCTGATATTGCCGACACTTCATGCGGTAAATGGTGACAGCGCATCTTGGTACCTCTCCGTGAACCCCTGCGATCTCTCAGGCCTCAACGCGCTGACGCACATAGGCAAAACCGTAGTAGTAGCGTCGGGCCCGTACCTCCACGTGGTCAGCGCCGAAGGCAAGCGCCTTAGGCTCATTGACTACAGCCCTCAGAAGATAGTTCTCCTGAAGCGCGATGACCTTTACAACAAACTAATACTGGGACTGTCCAATGGCACGATCATGGTTTTCAACGAGGACTTAAAAGAGGAAAAACGTCTAACGCTGAGCAAGCCCTCTCAGATAGTCGACGCAGTTCTCGTGCGAAATCTTAGGTTGGTTGTGCTCAACGAGACCCACGCCATCAACTTAGAAGACCCCACTTACGTCGTAGGGCTCCCTTCAAAGCCATACAAAGCCGTTGCGCTTGACGCGTGGAGAGTGCTCGTGGCGACCCCCTCTGGTCTGCTTCTCCTAAGAGTATGAGTTGAGGTGAAGAGCCTTGACGACCGTCTCTGTTTTAGACAAACCCGAGCATGCGGGAGCGCATACGAAAATCGGGGGCATAAGGCTCGACAAGGACTTCCAACAGCTTGACAGGTACTACTTGACAGATGGTCTGGTGGAAGTGGTGATCGGCGTACACCAAGGCTTGGGCTACTACATAGTTAGAGAGCCCGAGCTAACGCTGGACGAGCTCAAGCTGTACAGCAGCATTGTGGAGGAATTGAGGTACAGAGCGAGGCCAGACCAACAATTATTAACAGATCCCATCTCGTACCTCGAGAAGGCCCTGAGAGAGGTCATAGGGGACCTCGAAATCGCGAGCAAGGTCCACACCTCCAAGCGCAAGCTCTTTTACTACTTGAAGAGGGACATATTGGGCTTCGGCCCTTTAGAGCCGCTAATGAGCGACCCGGACATAGAGGATATATCCGTAGAGGGCGTGGGCAAGCCAGCTCGGGTGTTCCACAGGCGCTTCAGCCTCTACGACTGGCTCCACACGAACATAGTCTTCGAGGACGAGGAGGAGCTCAACAACTACATAATAAGGCTGGCGCACATGGGCGGGAAGCACATAAACACCGCGCACCCGATAGCCGACGTGATGTTGCCGGGCAGGCACAGAGCGACTCTGACCTTCGCGAGGGAGGTGACCCCCCAAGGCCCCTCGCTGACGATAAGGAAGTTCAGAGAGAAGCCCTTGACTATATGCCACTTAATCAAGAGCGGCACGATATCCTCGCTCATGGCCACCTATTGGTGGCTCTTGCTCGAGAACAAGGCCTTCTTCATGATAATAGGGCCTATGGCTAGCGGGAAGACGACCCTGCTCAACAGCTTGGCCATGCTTCTGAAGCCCAACTGGAAGGTGGTCAGCATAGAGGACGTCGCTGAGCTCAACTTGGCCCACCCCGGCTGGAAGCCCTTGGTCTCGCGGCACACGTATTTGTTAGGCGAGAACCTGACCGAGATAAGGCTCTTCGACCTCGTGAAGCTCTCCTTTAGAGAGAGGGCGGACTTCATAATAGTAGGCGAGGTTAGGGGCGAGGAGGCCTACGCGCTATTTCAGGCCGCAGCGAGCGGCCACGGTTGCGCGTGCACCTTCCACAGCCCGAACTTCGAGGCCATGGTCCACAGGCTCACGTCTCCGCCTCTAAACGTAGGTCTGAGCTACATCGACTTGATATCCAACGTGATTGTAGTAAAGAGGATAGCGAAGTCGCCGAGGCAAGCTGTTAGGAGAGTCACGGAGGTCGACGAGGTCGTAAGCTATCGAGAGTACCAGAAAATCTTTACTTGGAACCCAGCCAATGACTCTTTCGAGCCCAGCGACCCCTACGAGCTCATCGAGAAGAGCACGCATCTCAAGCGCATAGCCGAGGCGGTGGGGCTCGATGAAGAGGACGTCTTGAACGAGATAATAGAGAGGAAGAACTTCCTCGAGGGCTTGGTCAAAAACAACATCTTAGACTTCGAGGAAGTGACCAATCACTTAAGGAGGTTCTACTACAGGAGGTCTTTAGGTGAGAAGGGCCTCTAAGATATTCATAGCCTTCTTCGCGATCAGCTTGTCAACCTTCTTGCTCTCTCCTTTGTTGTCGTTGATGTTATCCGCATCGCTGTTGCTCGCAATGCTCCTGTACTTGCGCAGAAAGGGCAAGAGGAGTAAAAGGATGGGGGAGGCTGAACCCAAGCAACTGAAGATAGTTATAGAACTTCCTAAGCCTCCTTGGAGCATTAGGAATTTCTTCAGAGCCTTGTTAAGGCCCGAGTCGAAAGGTCTTGTGGATACACGTAAAGGCCTCTCGAGGGAGGTATTCAGGATTTTCCTGTCCACGCCCATAGTCCTCGCGTCAATAACAGCCTTTCTCTTAACGAGCAATACCTCGTGGCTTTTCTTGACGCCTTTGTCGATCATCGTCTTGCTAGCGCCAGCGCTACACAAAAAGGTGCTAGACTCTATTAGAAGACAGAACGTCGAAAACGAACTACCATTCTTCAGCCTCTTGGCCTCTGTCCTGTCTCACGCGGGTCATACGCTTGTAAAAGCCTTCAGCGTAGCGGCTGAGGCAAAGATCTTCCCAGCGATCAGCACGGAGGCCCTACATTTAAAGAAGGAGGCGCTCTTCACGGGTGGGGACAGCATAACCGCTATGAACTCTTACGCTCAGAGGCATCCCTCGAAGCTCTTGTCGTCCTTAATCTTGGGCTACACGAGTCTTCTCAGGAGCGGCGGAGACGTCGTTAAGTACTTAGAGGAGAGGACCAAGGAGCTCCTAGCGCTCCTCAAGGACAGGTGGAATAGCTTCGTCAACTACGTCAACATCATTGGCGAGGCCATGCTAGGGCTTTTCCTAATAGCCCCCTTGATGCTCTCCATGACGATCCTAGTCTTTGCAGGCGAGGTAGACTTTGCTCTCTACGAGCTCATAATCTTTGGTCTAATACCCCTCCTGACGCTCCTAGCTATTTACTTAATACACGTGGCGCGCCCACAGGAGGGCCTCGAGTACGTGCCGAGCAAAAAGGTTGTCCCCCTTTCTTTGGCGTTGGCCGTCGCTCTTGCATACGCTTCGATTAGTCTCTTCAAGGCCTCTCTCCTCAGAGCATTGATCGTCAGCCTAATGTCTATCGCATCGCCTCTATCCTTGCACTACGAGAGGGAGAGGAGGAAGGCCTTCGAAGTCGAGAGGGAATTGCCGCGCTTTCTGAGATACCTAGGAGAGCACAAGAAGCTCGGCCTCCCCCTGCTCGCCGCTATCGAAAAGTCCTCTAACGAGAAGTACAACAAGCAATTCTCATCGCTAATAAAGGGGGTGCTAGCGAAAACGAAGCTGGGCCTGTCGTTGTACCAGTCGACCGTGGTCCTTAAAGTGCTCTCCAAGCTCTGCAAGCTCGTCTTCTTCGTCTTGGATCACTTAATAGCGACTGGAGGGGGCTCTCCAGCGACTTTTGAGGCCATGGCTTCTTACATAGATGAATACAACGTGCAGAGGTCGAGGATCAAAAAGTCTCTCTACTTGTACTCCATATTGGGCTACGCGACGCCAATAATCCTAGCCATGTGCCTGTCGTTAACGCTCAGCTTCGTAAAGGGCATCGACGAGCTTCCATATGTTGGCGTCGGCGAGAGCCCCTCGGCGCTTACGTCCACGGCCTCCCTAAAGGGGCTAGACAGGGCGCTGTTCTACAGCGAGCTCATGATAATTGCCTCGTCCATCTCCACAGGTCTAGTCCTGGGCAAGGCAATCGATGGAACCCTTTTCAGCACCAAGCACCTCTTGATATGCATTACAGTTGCCTTAATATCTCTCAACCTCTTTTTATAGCTTACAGACACGGTGAGTGAAGATGGAGTACTCTCTATTAGCTGATTTTTATGAGAAGATAGAGTCCACGACGAAGAGGCTCGAGATGACCGACCTCTTAGTAGCGCTCCTGAAGAAAACCCCTCCGGCCGTTATAGATAAAGTCGTCTACTTGACTCAAGGCAAGCTGTATCCGGAATACGTTGGCGTAGAGCTGGGCGTGGCGGAGAAGCTCGCCTTGAGGGCCCTCTCCTTGGCCACCGGCCTATCTGCAGAGGAGCTGGAGGCAGAGCTGAAGAGGGCGGGCGACATAGGCGTCGCCGCTGAGCGAGCTCTTTCTAGGAAGAGGGTTAAGAGCCTCTTGGATTTCGTGGGCTCTTCACAAGTTGGAGCGAAGAAGTTAACGGTCGACGAGGTCTATAACACGCTCGACAAAGTTGCTAAGGCGACGGGCGAGGGCTCTCAGGACGCGAAGATATCTCTGATAGCGAGCTTGTTGAGGCACGCGACGCCGAAGGAGGCTAAGTACTTAATGAGGACCATAACCGGGAGGCTGAGGCTCGGAATAGCCGACATGACCATACTGGACGCGCTGGCGATAGCCTTCTGTGGCGGGAAAGAGGCCCGCCCGCTCATCGAAAGGGCATACAACCTCTCAAGCGACTTGGGTTACGTTGCAAAGGTGGTGGCCGAGAAGGGGCTTGAGGGAGCGAAACAGTTTAGGGTCACGATAGGCAAGCCCATAAGGCCGATGTTGGCAGAGCGCCTGACCACGGCCGAGGAGATTCTTCAAAAGCTGGGCGGAAGGTGTGTAGCAGAGTACAAATATGATGGCGAGAGGATACAGGCGCACAAATCAGGCGCTGACGTCATACTGTTCTCGCGGAGGCTGGAGAACATAACCCATCATTACCCAGACGCCTGCGACATCATAAGGAACCACGTAAAGGCAGATGAAGCGATAGTGGAGGCGGAGTGCGTGGCGATAGACCCGGATACGGGGGAGATGAGGCCCTTCCAAGAGCTGATGCACCGGAGGAGGAAGTACGGTATAGAGGAGGCCATGAAGGAGTATCCCGTCTCGCTATTCTTCTTCGACTGCCTCTACGTGGACGGGCAGGACCTCACGAACGCG
>CAZLVJ010000040.1:0-7765 GCA_964562935.1 uncultured Nitrososphaerota archaeon | reverse complement strand
CCATGCTACTTTTGCATAGTCTTCGTATAAATGCTTTTTCATAGCCCACGGCCGTGAGGGCCCGACCCCGCTGGCGACCCGATCCGAGTCTAAGGGGCCTAGCGCTCAGCCGAGAACCTCGCGGCCCTTCGACCTTAAGGTCCTAGGCGTTGATTTATATACTTCATGACCGTCGGATATCTGCCCAGGTCTCTATGCGGGATGAACAACGCGTTCACGAACTCTTCGCGGAAGTCCGGGTGAGCCGTCAGCTCAACATAGCGTATCTTCTCTGAGAGCTCGTCGGCCACCCTCCTCATGCTCTTCGACAAAAGGCACATCTTCGCTCCGGCTATCGCAGTATTGCCGACGAAGCTTATCCTGTCTAAGGGGACGTCGGGGATCAACCCTATGAAGAGGGCGCTCTCGGGGTTCAAGTATCCTCCGAAGGCCCCGGCTATGTAGAGGCGGTCCAGGTCCTCTTCTCTAACCCCCTTCTCCTTCATCAGTACCGCGATCCCCGAGCGTATCGCCGCCTTCGCAAGCAGGATCTCCTGGACGTCTCTCTCGCTGATAGTTATGTCCCGCCCGATCGCGGACTCGTCCTTCCAAGCTATCACGAACTTCAATACGCCGTCTTCCCACCGCAAGCGCTTCGCGTCCACGCCCTTTTTGAAGTGTCCGTGCTCATCTATTAGGCCGCACTTAAACAGCTCGGCTACGGCGTCCACGATGGCCGAGCCGCATATCCCTATGGGCTTGGCGTCGCCTATCGACTTGTACTCGACTTCGTAGTCCCTTGGGTCTATCCTGACCCTCTCTATGGCCCCCGTCACGGCCTTCATCCCGTGCTCTATGTGCATCCCCTCGAAGGCTGGCCCCGCTGCGCAAGAGCACGAGACTATGTCCTCTCTGTTCCCCACGAAGACCTCGCTGTTGGCCCCTATGTCTATGAGGAGGCACATGTCGTCCGTCTCGTGCATGCCAGTTGCCAAGACGTCCGCCACGGCGTCGGCCCCCACGAAGCCAGCGACTATTGGGAGTACGAGGACGTTCGCGAGCTCGTTGACCCTAATGCCGAGCTTCCTGGCCTTCACGTTCACCGATCGCCTCACCACCGCGACGTAGGGCGCGACCGCTAATTGCCTAGGGGGATACCCCAAGAATAGGTGGTGCATGGCCGTGTTGCCAGCGACCGTGAGCTCGTATATCCTGTCCCGCTCCACGCCGGCTTCTCGGCATGCCTCTTCTATCAGGGCGTTTATGGCCTCTACCACCAGCTCTTGGAGCTTCCTCAGCCCGCCCTCCTTGAACGCTGCGTAGTTTATCCTCGAGATGACGTCCTCTCCGTAGGCCATCTGGGGGTTTTCGACGGTTTTTATGGAAATTGTCTCGCCAGAGTCCAAGTCGACCAAGTGGAGGACGAGCTTCGAGGTCCCTATGTCTATCGAGGCCCCGTAGATCCCTCCTCCCTTGCCCGCTCTCTCTATTGCCATTATCTCCCTGTCCATCCATAAGATGACGTCGACGTCCCAATCCGCTTCTCTCAAGATCGTGGGCAACCTCTGCATTAGCTCGTGCTCCACCTCTACGTCCTCGAGGCCCCTCTCTTTGAGGGCATAGCGCAACCTCTCGAAGTCGGGAGTCGTGTCTAGCAGGCTTGGCTTGCGGAGTACTACGCGCACCCTCCTTATCGCTGGGTCGAGCTCAAAGGGCCTCAAGAGGCCCTCGGCCAAGATCCTCCGGACCAGGAGCCTGCTCTCGGGCGGGACGAAGACCGTTACGCTTCCCCTAACGATGCTCTGGCACGCGAGCCTGTACCCGGCCTTTAGCTTGTCGCTAGGTATTAAGCGGGCCTCAGCGCTGGACGCAGGGCTTAAGTTCTCTTGCTCCTCGACCACGACCAAGCACTTCCCGCACGCACCTCGACCTCCGCACTCGGACCTTATCCCCACGCCCGCTCTGTGAGCAGAGTCGAGCAGGGTCAGCCCGAGCTCTACTTCTACTCTCCTGCCTTGGGGCTCGAAGCGGACGACGGCCTTCTTCGAATCCTTGCTCGTCAAGGCCGCTCTGGTCTGCTTAGCGCCAGCTTTTTTAACATTGCGCTGACTTGATGCGCAGCTCAACACTCAGGGTAAGGCTTTAATTCTCGTCATGGTCTTCATGCTTGGGGGCGAACCTCGTGTTCAGGTTTGAGAAAGAACAGTTGGTCTTTGAAATAGCGGGGGTCAAGGTCGGGGGGCAACCCGGAGAGAACCCGACAGTCGTCATCGGGAGTATATTCTACAGAGGAGACGAGAGCTCTGACGAGAGCGGCAGGGTAAACAAGGAGGTGGCCCAAGCGCTCATAGCCAAGTACGAGGAGGTCTGTGATAAAGTGGGGCTCCCCTGCATGCTCGACGTGGTCTGCACGAACGCCGAGAACGCCAGGAAGCGCTTGGAGTTCGCCGTCGACGCGACGAAGATGCCGATATTGATAGACTATATAAATGACGAGGCCGCCATAAGCGGCTTGGAGGCCGCGAGAGAGCTCGGGGTAATCGATAGGGTCCTCTTAAACTCCTTCAACCCCGAGACCAAGGGCCACATATATCAGAAAGCTGGGGAGGTCGGGCTAAAGGCTGCGGTGGCCTTGACCTACAGCTCGAGGGCCGTCATATCCTACAGGGAGAGGATAAGGCTCTTGGACTCGCTGATCCCGAAGATGAAGGAGGCCGGGGTGGAGAAGATACTGGTCGACACGGTGGTAATGGACTTGGTAACGCTAGGGCTGGCGTGTAAGGCGATATACGAGATAAAGAGCCGCTATGGATATCCCTGCGGTTGCGGGGCGCACAACGCCGTCGCCATGTGGAGGTCCTTGAAGCAGAGGAAGGATAGAGCACTGACAGCGGCGTGTTCCGCCGTCGCGAATGCCCTCCCGGTGGCCGTAGGAGGGGACTTCGTCCTCTTCGGCCCAATAAGCGACGCCGAGTTCGTAGTCCCGGCAATAGCCATGGTGAGCGCATCTTACGGCCAAGTGCTGATGGAGGATGGAAGGCGCCCACCTCCGAGCCATCCCAGGTTCAAGATATCGCGCTTTTAAGAGGGCCTTGCCCTAAAGGGCATGCGCTTCAAGCGTTTAAGTGAGTCACCGTGACGAGGGTCGCGGTGTCTTGGAGCGGCGGCAAGGACAGTTGTCTAGCGCTCTACAAGGCCCTCCAAAAGGGCTTCGAGGTCTCCTACCTCTTGAACTTCGCTTCTAAGGATGAGAGGTGCATGGCCCATGGAGTGAGCTCTAAGCTCGTCGCCGCCAATCAGAGGCCATCGGCATCCCCCTCGTCCAGAGGGAGGTCACTTGGGGGACCTACGAGGAGGGGTTCAAGGAGGCGGCGAGGGAGCTGAAGAGAATGGGAGTCCACGGGATAGTCTTCGGCGACATAGACGTCGCGGAGCACTTGGACTGGGTAGTTAAGGTCTGCAACGAGGCCGGCGCCCTCTACATGGAGCCTCTCTGGCGCCTCGACCGTGGGCGAGTCCTCGAGGAGTTCGTGAGCGCAGGCTTTGAGGCGATAGTCGTGAGCGCTAGGGCGGACATATTCGGAGCCGAGTGGCTGGGGAGGAGGGTCGATGGAGCTTTCATGGGCGACTTATTGAGGCTGAGGGCCGAGCGCGACTTCGACATATGCGGTGAGTGCGGAGAGCACCACACCCTCGTAATAGACGGACCGATCTTTAAGAAGCGCATAGGCATCCGCGCTTGTGAGGAGGTTCTGAGAGAGGACTTAAAGCGATGGCTCCTAGAGATCAAGGACTTCTCGCTGGAAGAGAAAACCATGCCCGCGAATCCCAACGTCCTCGACCACTCCACATAGCCTTGCCACGCCAGTAGCTTGGCATTGCACGCAACGCTTATGTCCTCCTTAGTTATGACGTTATTGGGCTGATCTAAATGAAAAATTTGAAGCCAGAAATTCGCCGTGAGAGGCTCATCATAGAGGGATTTTACGGCGTTGAGATTAGCGAGGACTTCCTCAAGAGCTTCTTGATAGGGCTCAGCGAGGCCTTGGGAATGAGGGTCATAGCGGGCCCCTTCGTCTTCTCTCCAGACAAGTTCTCCTTAATACACAAAGGCCTAGGAGGCTTCATGGCCTGGGTCGAGTCCGGAGCGGCTTTTTACAGCTGGAGTGAGCACAAGTTCTTTACGCTAGACATCTACACTTGCAAGGAGCTCAACGCGCAACTCGCGATAGAGTACGTTAAGAGAGAGCTGAAGTGTGGCGATATTGTCTGGCAAAGGATAGAGTATGAATGAGCCTGTCGGCCCTTAGAAGGCTGTTGAAGGGGGCTCTATAGGTTCGAGCTGATGACGCGGGACGTCGCCGTGAGACCTCACGAGCTGATGGGCCGGAAGGCCAGAGCCTACTTCTTCAGATTTCGGCGCTCTGTCTTGCTTTGGGATCAAAGTCAAGACACCACAGAAAGTAGGAGGTGAGGGTAGAGGTCCGCACACGCCTTAGGAACGACGGCAACCACTACGCCAACATGGCTTGCGTAACTTAGTTGCTTCTTTTTTCTCTGAGTTATCTCGCTTCTCTTTGGAAGCTTTCTACGGCTTTATCGTTCCAAGCGTTCCCCCCTAACGGCGCTCGCAGAGAGGTGGTAGCGCTTTCCATATGCATCCTCATGACCGTGGAGCTATGGACGAGGACCCCTTAAGAAGAGGCAACACCTTGAGCTTCCCCACAGTTACGAAGTCCTTCGGCCTCTCAAACCGAGCGCGCTTCTTTATTTAGGCAAATTCAAATTTTCTAGGATTATTTTGGCAGCCAGCATCGCTCCTTTTCTCACTACTTGGGGGCATCCCGATGGTCCATGGGCCCCTGCTTCTATGAACTTTTTCTTATCCTCCTCGTCCCTAAGATTGAAGCTTCTCCCAAACAGCTTCTTCTGTATGTCGTGGCATTTCACGCTCCCAAACTCCTTCTTGAATTCCTCGTAGAGCCTTATTGATAGCTCCATAGCCTTGAGGAGGCCACTTGATGTCATTGCGTCCTCAAGTCTATCTCTTCCAAAAACTAGGCTAATAGCCATAATTCCTCCTATTAATGCTCCACATATCTCTCCCGCTTCCGCAACTCCACCAGCAAAGGCTGTCGCGGCCTTAAACGTTAGGCTATTTCCGGTGTTCAAGCTATCTTGTATAGCCTTTAATACGCACTGAGAGCAACCATGATACGTAAGCTCATAGTAGTAAGCCAAGTCCCCTATCCTTTTAACCACGTCCTCGATATCCATACTGATCCTTGGCTTAGTTTGCGTTTTAAATTAAATAAAATTTCTGCCTTAGCGACATTAGCGCCTTGTAGACTTAAGCATCATTCATCGCCTTCACCATGGACATTGCCTTTCCACGCCCTACGAAGTTCCTCTGTCTCATCTTAGCTTTACCACTACCCATCTCGTCCAGCATAATCATTGAACCTATTGATTAACTAGTTTAGAGGCATTTCTGCACGTCCTCCATCACATTCATTTCTTAATGCATGGCGTACAGTCTGTGATTTTGTGACGTCTGGTGATGGGCCTCGTCCCCAACACACCGCTTAGCGCCCCTAGCGGACTTAGGCTCAATCAACAGCTAGCAGGAGTGCTCGTCGTAACGGAGCTGTCGCACCTGCTAAGACCCACTTTCCTCCTGGCCTTAGCCCTAGCTCGCTCTCATTAAGCTAAGAGTCGATCGTCGCCTGGGCGAAAGTGAACAGCTCACGTGGTCTGCTAAAAATGAGCTGATAACGTGAAGCGAAAAGCTACGCGCAGACAGTGTGCGAAGTGATGTGGTGCGCAATCGTCGGATGGTGTTTACATTGAAGGACGATATTCGGTCGAAGCGAAGACATCCAGTAGAATTTGAGCCGACGAGGCGCAAAGCCTCGCCACGAGCTCGCAAGACTAATAGGCCTAATGCGCGCATAGCTTTTGAGCCCTCCGCAACGAACATAAGTAACCATTTAGATGGCCTCAAAGCGTAGAGAGCGTCGAGAAGAAGTGCTAGGTTTGGCAAGGATTGGGGAGGCTTAGGGTGTAGAAACGTTGGCGAGGGTGTTCATCTCAGGGCCGATACAAGGGGTGGAGGACAAGCAGGAGTACAGGGCTGTGATAAAGAGGATATTGGAGTCCAAGGGCTACGAGGTCGTGGACCCCTGGGAGAGGGAGAAGGTGATCTACAGAGCTACCGGAGAGGGGTGGTGGAAGAACGTCCCCCCTAGGGACTTCATAGAGAGGGACTTGAGGGACGTGGAGAGGTGCGACGTTCTGGTCGCCTACCTCCCTAGGCTCTCGGCCGGGACTTGCATGGAGCTCTTCTACGCCAAGCTGAAGGGCAAGAAGGTCGTGTCCGTGATAGAGTTCGAGAATCCGAGCCCGTGGATAACGCTACACTCAGACATCGTGCTAAGGAGCCTAGAGGAGCTCAAGAGCTTCGTGGAGAGAGGGGGGCTTGAGGAGTTGTTGAGGAGTTAGCCCCTCTAAGCTTTACTCGCACTTGCTGGCGATAACGCATTGCTTAGCGTCATTGTCGGTGTTGCGACGGAATTCCAGACTCATGGGACTTGACGCCAGTTTTACCAAGTTCTCGTCAATGACGCACGTGAAGGGGTCGAAGAGAACGAGGCCTAATAGTTTCGCCTCTATGCGATGACCTTCGGGCAGGACTATGCGTTCTGTTAGGCACGGATGGTGCTCTTGAAGGGCTCATTCATAGCGTTCTCCAATAGAGCATTAACGTGTCTTCGAATGGATGTCGAAGCCGTCGCCACTCATGTTCAGGGACCTTAGCATTAAGCCATTTAATCGTCCTGTTGTAGACCCCTTGACATCAAGTTATCAGCGTCAGCTTGGGCATCGGATATCCTTCTGAGGTGTCCATCTTGAGCACGTAGACGTTCGTCCTAGGCTTCACGCCGTAGACGAGTAACGTCCCGTGCTCTCTCGTGACCTTCAGGTGAACGTCCGCGGCAGCGCCGAGCACCTCCGCCACTCTCGGGTAGCCAGGCTTGAGCAAGGCCATGATCAGGTCGCCTGTCATCCTGCTGACAGCTAAGCCAGTTCTCATGAGCCAGAGGGCTTCCTTCTCCCCGTACGTGTCCACAAGCGTGTCCACTTCGACAATATGTAATAGTGGTTGCCTCGTCCTTTTCCTGAGCTCTGCCGCGACGCTTGCGTACTCTTCGTAGTCCTCCGAGGCGCTCTCGCCCTTGAGCACCACGACGTAGGGCTCTGACCTGAGCTCGGGGAAGTACCTCACGCAGACCCTCAGCAAGCTGTTGAGCTCGTCCTCTGTGAAGCCCGCCTCTAGAGCTTGCCTCTTAGCGATGGTGTGGTCCACGCCCATCGACGGAACTATGAGGACGCCCCTCCCCTGAGCCTTGAAGTTCGAGACCGTTGGTGCCATGACTAACTGGTATTGTGGTATGGAGACCCGCCCATCTACCTCTATGAGGACTAGCGAGCCCCTAGGGTAGCCCCCGCCCAGCACCTCGTCCAGGTCCCGTGAGCCTGTCGAGAAGTATCCCTCAGGGTCGGGCCTGGGCCTGAACCTGCTAGGCCTCTCAATAGGCCTCGCCTTAAAAGGCGCAAAAACCCTGAACCCCCCTTTGAGGGTGAAGACCGCTTGGACCTCGGGGATGGGGGTGCCCCTCATCTTCAGGACCTCGAGCTCCCTGAGGAGCCTGCCGTCTAGGAGGCCCCTCCTCAAGACTATTATGCCGTCCGCCACGAACTCCTCGACCCCTAGTCCCAGCCTCGA
>CAZLVJ010000039.1:0-8010 GCA_964562935.1 uncultured Nitrososphaerota archaeon | reverse complement strand
CACGGGCACTTCGGGACCGTACACGTGGAGCTCTCGGACTATCGCCGTGGGCTTTTCAGTGAGCTCTGGCCTCCAAGGCCTTGAGGGCATCCTCAACCTCGCGTAGCCCGCTATGAGGTCTCGGCCTTCGTCCTCGAAGGATATGAAGTACTCCAAGCCCCCCGACGCCTCGTAGACCCTCGCCTTGACCTCGAGGTTTAGGTCTCGAGGTCTCGTCCCGTGTCTAAGCAAGGCGAAGCCCACCTCCCTACACCTAATGCACCTGCACTTCAGACCCAGCTCCTCCATCTTCCTCTTGACCTCCTCCCTCAAGTTGTTTGACCTCACGCCCGCGGCGACGCAACTGCTCGGTATGGCCCTCTGGATCCTTATCACCCTGACCCACTCGGGTATGAGGGGCTTGACCCTCGACAGGAACTCCACGGCCTTGGAATCGTCCATCTCTTCGTATTCTCCCTTGAGCCACATCTCGTACAGCTCGGTCCCGGGCAAGACGACCGTGGGGTACACCTTTATCATGTCAGGCCTGAAGTCGGGGTCCTCGAACAGCTCCCTAAAGCCCTCGACGTCCCTCTCGAGGTCGACGCCCGGTAGGCCAGGCATGTAGTGGTATACTACCTTGAAACCGGCGTCCTTGAGGATCCTCGTCGCCTCCACGACGTCTTTGATCTTGTGTCCCCTCTTTATCCTTTCCAAGACGTCGTCGTAGACCGTCTGAACTCCGACCTCGACCCTCGTGACCCCGAGCCTCAGCAAGAAGTCAGCCACGTCCTCGTCCGCGCGATCGGGCCTCGTCTCGATAGTCAAGCCGACACACCTCGCGCGGGCTCCCTCGTTTACTCGATGGGCCTCCTCAATGCCCTTTGACTCGAGGCGAGAGTCTGGGTAGGAGTTTAATGCGTCGAAGCACCTCTTCACGAACCACTCTTGGTAGTCTCTGGGCAACGCCGGGAACGTCCCCCCAATGACTATGAGCTCGACCTTGGACGGCTCGTGGCCCATGGACTCGTAAGCTCTCAGCCTCGACATCGTCTGGAGATAGGGGTCGTAGCCCAGCTTTTGGGCCCTGAGGGCCACGGGGCTCAAGTCGACGTAGCTCTGGGGCGTGAGCCCCGACCCCTTGGGGCAGTACACGCACCTCCCGTGAGGGCAAGGGAAGTACTTCGTCATCACAGCTACGACTACCACTCCGGAGATTGATCTCACGGGCTTCTTGGCCCTCAACCGAGGCGTCTTGCTATCTTCCATGGTTTTTCGCTCGTCCCAAGAGGCTCGCTCCACGAGCGTTTAAAAAGTCTTATGACGTCGCGCAAGTATACAAGACCGGGCGTGGCTCCGAGGTCGAGAAGTTGGTAAGGGTGACCGACAACCACGCGCACGCGAACCCCGCCAAGGGCCTAGGCTTCGTAGAGGTTGCCAAGAGGTTTAAGGACGCAGGTGGCATCGCCATAGTCTTCGCCCCTCTGCTCTCGTGGCACTACTCCGTGCCCGTGACCTCGTCAGAGAGCTACTCACGAGTCTTTGAGAAGGTGCTGAAGGGCGTTCAAGAAGCCTCAACGCACGTCAGGGCATTTGCCGTGCTCGGAGTCCACCCCGCTGAAGTAGTGGCCTTGGTCGAGAGCTTTGGGGTGGAGCGTGCCCTCGAGATAGCTGAAGGAGCCATGAAGCTGGCGGCCCGTTACGTCAAGGAGGGCTTGGCAATAGGACTTGGAGAAGTCGGTAGGCCGCACTACAAGGTCCCTAAGGCAGCCATGGATGCCTGCAACAGAGTACTCGACTTATCACTGGAGCTCGCCAAAGACTTGAGCTGCCCAACACACCTCCACTTAGAGAGAGGCTACGACGCCGTTAGGGACGTTGTCCGGAGGGTCCGCGAGGTAGGCATCAGGCCACAGTTGGTGGTGATACACCACGCCGAGCCGAGGATCATAGGGAAATGCGGAGGCCTAATGCCCTCAGTACCTCGAAGAGGCAGGAACTTGAGAGAGGCATTCGCCAAGGGCTCGGACTTCCTGGTCGAGAGCGACTTCATAGACGACCCGAAGAGGCCGGGCGTAGTGTCGCACCCGTGGGCCATAGCGTTTGAGGTGTCGGAGATGCTAAAAGAGGGCTTCGTCAGCGAGGACGTGGTCGAGAGGGTCTTCGTAGAGAACTTCGAGAAGGTCTACAACGTGGAGCTCGACTAAGACCTAGAAGGGGTTGGCTCCGAGATTTCCAAGAGCCGGTCGGCCAAGCTATATTTGAGAGGTCGTACAGAAAGAGCCGGCAGGCCCTGATGGATGCTATAAGGTGGGGTCTTTGAGGTCAAAGGCCTCGCTTTTATGGATTGCGCTTGCGGTGCTCCTAGCCTTAGCCCTCTCTAACTCGCAACCCTGCGCGTCTCAGGGCGATAGCGTTCGAATAGAGAAGCTCCTCGTGTGCGAGGCGGTTAAAGAGCTCGGAGCCTACGTCGAGAGGGCCAACGGCACCTTTAATGTAGGCGAGGTGCTGTACGTCTACGTCGAGGTGTGGGCTCGAGGCCACGGCGTGAACGCCATGCACACATACGACCTATCGTTGAGCTTAACGATAATCAACCCCTTTAGCCTGGCGTTCAAGCAAGTCAGCGATGACTATCGCGATCAGTGGGGGCCCCCGACGCTGAGGTTGGCTTGGTGGATTCCTTTGAACTTAAGCTACGACTCCTACGCCTTCTCGGGCCCCTACATGGTCGTGGTTGAGGTGATGGATCGAGCTACGGGCGAGAGGGCCAAGTCCACGACTTTCTTTAGGGTGCTCAACGGCCTAAGCCCGGTGGTCCGATACGACATCACTGAGACCGTTAAAATCGTCAATCAAGACCGCGAGGATAAATGCGAGATCACGAGCCTGTACTTGGCGGTCGTGCCGAGCCTGAGGCCCTATCAATCCGTGGTCGAGGGGCCCGTGTTCAGCTTAGAGCCCGAGGGCTTTGTAGTTGACGGCCACGGGAACACGTACGCCGTGTTCAAGAACCTAGAGGTACCAGCCGGGAGTGAGGTGGTCATAACCGCCAAGTACGTCGTCGACGTGAGGTGCGTGAGGTACTTGGACTGCAGTGAGGGTCGAGACTTCCCAGCAGAAGTCCAGAGATATCTAAAGCCCTCGCGCTACGTCGAGTCTGACCACCCCCTAATAGCAGCCACGGCTAACGGCCTCGCAGAGGGGCTCAACCGCACTATCGACAAGGTCTTCGTGGCCCTCAAGTTCGTCGTCGACTACCTCGAGTATGACCCTTCAACTCCTTCGGGAGTTGGCGCTGTGGAGGCGTACGAAAGCCGCAGGGGCGTTTGCGAGCAATACGCAAGGCTCTTCACAGCTCTGTGCAGGGCCATGGACGTGCCAGCGAGGGTCGCTAAGGGGTTCGGCCTATTGAGCTTAGAGCCCAACGTCGTGCATAGAGTCAATGTGCTCCACGCATGGGCTCAGTTCTTCGCGCAGGACTACTCTTGGATCCCGGTCGAGACCCAGAGCTACGAGCTCTTCGGCCTGACGCCTCTACGCCACATAATCCTCACGTGGGGCGAGGACCCGACCAACGTCGACGGCTTCGAGCTCAACCCCGTGCCCCTCAGCCTGCAATACGTTGGCGGGAGGCCCTGCGTCGAGACGTCGCTGACGTACACCGTGGAGTTCTTGAACGAAAGCTTTGAGCTCGGCAGAGCGGAGACTTCCATGGCGCTCTACGCCCCGTCGACCTGTGCGCTGGGCTCCTCCATTAAGATAGAGGGGCTATTAGAGCCAGCGCTGGCTAACGTGCCCGTCGAAATCTCAGTAGAAAGCCCCTCGGGCAAGCAGATGTCCTACACTGCCCTGACCGATGCTCTCGGGCGTTTCGAGGTGAGCTTCGTGGTTGACGAAGATGGTGCTTGGACCGTCCGAGCGTCTTGGAGGGGCAATGCTTTTTATGGAGGGTCTCAAGCTCGCGCAGAGGTCGTGGTAGTCGGCAAGAGCACAGAAGACCTCCTGATAACGCCACGGGAGCCCGATGAACAGGCTGGACCAGTTGCGGCTCTAGATTTAGGCTTATTGATAGCGATTTGCGCGATCGTATGCGTCAGCGCAATCACCGTACTCGTCCTCAGGAAAGCGTAGAGTATTGACGGACAAGGTGAAGACTACCTTTATATTGCTGGACATGAAATGCAGTAGTAGATGTGATGCATTGAGAAGGGGGCCTCCTTTTACCCAGCGCTTGAGGTCGAGAAGGATTGTTGATAGCACACCTCAGCGACAGCCACTTGGGCTATAGGCAGTACGGGCTCATTGAGAGGGAGAAAGACCTCTACGTCTGTTTTGAGGAGGCCTTGTCGAGGGCTATTGAGGAGCACGTCGACTTAGTCGTGCACTCTGGAGACCTCTTCCACTCCCCGAACCCCCCGCCCCAAGCCTATAGGTCGGCCATGAGGGCCCTGAAGGTCCTCAAGCAACGGGGCATACCGTTCCTCTACGTGATGGGACAACACGACAGGCCCAAGACCCAAGCACTGGCGCCGACCTCGGTCCTCGAAGACATGGACCTGTTGATCCACGTGTCGGACAGGCCCTACGTGAGCGGGGGGTACAGCGTCCTCGGACTGGACTATGCGAGGAGGCAAGTTCTGAAGGAGAAGTTGCATAGCTTGAAGCCTTTGACCAAAAAGAGCGTCTTAGCCATGCACGTCCTCTTGAAGGAGGTCTCGCCCTTAGGCGAATTGTCAATAAACGAAGTCCCCAAGGGCTTCATCTACTACGCGCTGGGCGACTACCACATATTTAAGGCCTTTAAGGTACATGGCTCGATAGCGGCTTATCCGGGGTCTAGCGAAATAATATCGTTAAACGACTTGACCGACGTCGGAAAGGGGTTCTGCTTCGTCGACTTGAGCGGAGACGAGGCCAGGGTCGAATTCCAGAAGCTAGAGAGCGTGAGGCCTAGGATCGTGGTCGAGGCCGCGTTCGACGACGTCAAGAGCTTGGTGGCGAAGATAGCCTCTCAAGCAACCGCGATGAAGTTGAAGCCGCTCGTCCACTTGACAGTCAAGGGCGTGGGCGTCAAGAGGAAGGACTTGGACAAGGTGAGGGAGGAGCTGTCGAGCATCAGCCTCAGGACTTTCATCTCGATCGAGGAGCTTGAAGTGCCACTACCATCGATGAGCAAGACCTCGTTCGGTGGGGTCGAGGAAGTGATAAACTCGCTCCTCCCGAGCATGAGCAATATAATTACGGAGCTCTACAGGGCCTTTAGGGCTGGGGACCTTCACGCAGAGCTCGAGAGGCTACTCAACTCTGAGGATTGGCTAAAGGCATCTCTTCAGCAACCAAGCGAAAAAGTCCCCCCTAAGCCGCCGAAGACCGCTCCTCCAGCGAAAAGCAAGAGCCCGACGATCTTAGGGTGGCTCGCTCGTGATAATAGAGAGAGTTGAGCTCAAGGACTTCCTCTCCCACAAGAGCTCCGCTATTGCGTTCGGCAGGGGATTGACCGCTATCATCGGGCCCAACGGCGCTGGCAAGTCCTCCATCATAGAGGGCATGGTCTTCGCCCTCTTTCAGGACAGCTTTAGGAACATGAGGGGCGGGACGAAGGAGTCCCTCAAGCGCATGGGCGCGAAGTCGGCTTCCGTCAAGCTCGTGTTCAGCGTGAGCGGAAGAAGCTTTAGGGTTGAGAGGTTCATCGAGAGAGGGGCCGTAGACAAGCTCTACGAAGAGGACAAGCTGGTAGCAACTCAGGCTTCTTACGTTGACAAGAAGGTCCTCGAGATACTCGGCATACCGAGGAAGGAGGCATACCTCAACACGGTAATCGTCAGACAAGGAGAGCTTGAGAGGGTCTTAGAGAGCTTCACGACGGCTAGTGGAAGAGAGGACCTGATGAAGGCGTTGGGCTTTAAGGAGCTCGACGACATAGCTGAGGCGCTGAAGGAGGAGCGAGGCGAGTACGAAAAGAAGTTAATGAAGCTCTCAGGCGAGGCGGCTCAGCTGGAAAGCCTGAAGAAACAACTCGAGAGGGGTCAGGAGGAGCTGAGGGGGCTTGAGGGCGAGAGGGCCAAAATATTAGAGAACTTGAGGGCTTTGGAGGGAGGGCTCTCCTACATAGAGAGAGCTTTGGCCGAGATCCCCGAAGCCGTAGAACGAGAGCTCAACAAAGCGGTCGCGGAGTACTACAAGGCCAAAAGCGATCTCGAGAGCGTCGAGAGGGAGGTCGAGAGACTCCAGGAAGAGGTCAAACGCTTAAACGCATTGAAGATGGAAGCCAGCTCCTTACTGCCAGTGCTGACGCTAAAGGAGCGGCTCCTCACCTTGCAAGACAAGCTGGAGAAAGCCTCCATAGTCCACTTGAAGCTCGAAGAGCTTAGAAGGACCACTGAGAAGCTTCAAGAAAGGCTTATGCAAAGGATCCAGGTCTTGTCCAACATCTTGCGATGCCCCCCTGACGTCGATTCAATAGTAAGGGCGTACTATGAACTCAAGGCTGAGGTCGAGTCCAAAGAGGGCATGGTCAATAGCTTAAAGGCGACCATAGAGGAGAAGAGAGCAATGCTCACCAGCCTCGAGAGAAGCGTGGGCGAGTGTCCGCTGTGTGGCACTGAATTGACAGACGAAGCAAAGCAAAGGGTCCGAGGGAAGATAGAGAGCGAGCTGAACAAGGCAGTTCTAGAGCTTGAAGGGCTCTCGAGGTCTTTAGAGCGCGAAAAGGATGCGCTCCGCGAGGTCGAGAAGCTGAACGTCGCTGGGTTGCTCGACGAGCTCTCGTCCCTGAGAGAAGAAGAGGAGAGAAGAGAAGAAGAGGAGAGGGCCCTCGTCGAACTGGCGAGAGACGTAAACAAGGTGCTAGAAGAGGTGCTGAGCCACGAGCTGAGCGACGAGCTCCTCTCCAAGCTCAGAGAGTTGTTAGAGCTCGTAGACTTGCCGAGAGAGGCCGCGAAGATCGTGAAGCAAATCTCGGACTTCGTGAGCCGGGCCGAAGGTAGGATGGAGGAGCTCAAGAGGATTTCTTTGAATGAGGAGGGGATAAGGGCTCAGATCGAGGGCTTGAAGAGAATGAGGGATGAGCTTAGAGAGAAGGTGGCTCAAATGGAGAGGGTCGTTGAGGAATTCAGGAGGAAAGTCGAAGCTCGAAGAAGGCTGGTAGAGGAGTACAACAAGGTGAGGGCCCAAGTGGCCGAGTACAAGGGCAGGCTAGCGGGGATCGAGAGCAACATCGAGGGCTGCAAGAGGAGGGTCGAGGAGCTCAAAGACCTTTGCGCAAAGGCCGAGAGGGCTGAGCGTGAGGCTCAGAGGTTGAAGAAATTCTTAGACTTCTTGGACTTCTTGAGGAATAAGGTCTTCGGGAAGGACGGACTCATAGCCAAGAGCCTGCGCAAAGCTTACAGAGCGAAGCTAGAGAGCGAGGTGAACAATTACTTGTCCAGGTTCGGCATGGACTTCGAGGTGGAGCTCGACGAAGACCTGGGGCTCAAGGTTATAGCTAGGGGCGAGGAGATGAGCATAGACAGCTTAAGCGGAGGCGAGAGGGCTGTCTTAGCCCTCTCAATCCGTCTGGCCTTGGCAAAAGTCCTCAGCAACAGGGAAGTCGAGTTGGTGATACTCGACGAGCCCACGGCGAATTTAGACGCCGACAGGAGGAGGGAGCTCGTTAGGGTGTTGAGGGAGCTGGCCGACGAGGTGCCCCAAGTGATCGTCGTGACCCACGACCCAGAGGTGGCCGAGGCGGCCGATTACGTGTATAGGGTTAAAAAAGATGGCGGGATATCAGTCGTGGAGGAGTACTGATGTCGGTATGGGAGGAGGACATCAAGGAGATACAAAGAGCCTTTGAGAGGTTTAGAGAGGTTAGGATCGATAAATATTGGAGGGTTGAGAGGGCCTCGGACTACTGGGTCGATATTAGGGGCCGGGGGCGTCTAGAGGGCCACGAGTTCGTAGGCGTTGACGGGAGCTTCCTAACGAGGCCCCTCGCGTTCTCCACCTTCTACCTAGCTAGGGCCATAGCGATAGCTCCATCCGTGGGGA
>CAZLVJ010000038.1:0-8112 GCA_964562935.1 uncultured Nitrososphaerota archaeon | reverse complement strand
AGTGGGGCGAAAGGCCCTTCACGTGCTGGAGGTAGAGGCTCAGGGCGTACGATACCGCGTACGTAGCGGCGTAGTTTATCAGGGCCGCCAAGTTCGAGAGGGCGAAGGTCACGTTCTTAAAGAGCCTCACCTCCAAGACGGGCCACCTCTCCCTCAGCTCCCAGACGACGAACGCTACCAGCAACGCCGCCCCCAACGCCACGCCAGCCAAGTTCTTCAGAGAGAGGCCTGTCACCAGCATAGCCATGGCGAGGCCGTAGATCGCGGATCCTACCACGTCGAGCCCCTCTCCTCTCGCCTCAACCCACTCACCCCTCAATCGAGATAGTGCCAGGGCTATGGCCGCGCACCCAAAGGGCACGTTGAAGAAGAAGATGTACCTCCAGCCAAGGAAGCTCGTGAGAGTCCCTCCTATGAGGGGACCCGTCGTCAGGCCTACGTAAACTGAGGACGAGTAGAGCCCGAGGGCCCTCCCCCTTTCTCGCGGAGGGAACACCGATGATATCAGGGCCACGCCAGTGGCGAACGTCATGGCCCCTCCTATCCCCTGAACGAACCTAAACCACAACATCATTTCAACGGACGCGGAGAGGCCGCAGAGCATCGAGGACGCCACGAAGAGGGCGTTGCCCAAAACGAAGACTCTCTTCCTCCCCTTGATGTCGGCGACCCTACCTAGCGGCACCAAAAACATCGTAGACGCCAAGAGGAACGACGTCAGGACCCAGCCGGAGGTGGGCGCGTCCATTGCAAGGTCCTTCGCGATGGCCGGGACGGCCACGCTCGCAGTCGACAGCGAGGAGGCCGAGAGGAAGGCCGAGAGTGCCACTATTAAAAGCACTAAGCTCCTCAGAGACATGAAACGCAGTTATCGGCGGAATTATTCATTAACCTTTCTCTGAACTCAATTGAGGTCGACGGTTTTGTTCTGTATCGACTCTCGACGACTTTTAATACGACTCCCTTCACTAGGACTCGTACGAACCATTTGAGTGGAACGCCTTAAAGAGTGGACTACAAGACTTTGGAGGGTAGGGCGTGGAGCCGCTGATAGGAAAAGCTAGCTGCGCGCTCTTTGCGGCGCTCGGCGGCGGAGGGGACGTGGCCTCGGCCGCTATGCTCGCGCTCGCGGCTCGGAGATTGAGCATCAAGTCCTACGTCGCGAGCGTGGTCTGGGAGAGGCTCCCAATAGATCCCTTGCCCGGCCCGGTGAGGCTCAACGAGATCGTAAACGCCAAGAGGGTCGGGGGGTGGGCGCTCATGGTCACTGAGGAGTCGAGAGCGATTAGAGGGGGCATGGTGATAGCCTTCCAAGCGGCCAATGCCTCGAAGGCCTTGGGGGAGCCCGTCTGGGTCTTGGACGTGGCCTCGGGCCCTGTGGGGGTGAGGAGGGGATTGGAGGAGCTGTCGGCCGAGCTAGGTTGCGACGCGATCGTTGGAGTGGACGTCGGTGGGGACGTATTGGCGACGGGCTTCGAAGAGGAGCTCTGGAGCCCTCTGGCGGACTTCATAGGGCTGGCCGCCCTCAGGGAGCTTAAAGGAGTTCTCGCGGTTCACTCGCCTGGGGGCGACGGCGAGTTGCGCCCAGAGTACGTGTTGAAGAGGATAGCCCTCGTCGTCGAGCGCGGAGGTTACTTGGGGGCTAGGGGAGTTACGCCGGAGGACGTCGAGAACTTGGAGAGGATATTGGAGCACGTGGAGAGCGAGGCCAGCAGGGCGACGCTGTTGGCGGCTAGGGGGGCCTACGGCCTCGTCGAGATAAGGAGGGGCTCGAGGACGGTCTTCATAAATCCACTGAGCATGATAACGTTCTTCTTGAGGTCCGAGGTGGTCGCTCAGCTGAACCCCTTGATAGCCGAGATAGCGAGCGCCACGAGCATAGAGGAGGCCAGGAGGAGGCTCAACGAGAGGGGCGTGTACACAGAGCTGGACCTCGAAGAGGACGTGTACGAGTTGACGAGAGGTGAGGGAGAGGCGTCTGGCGAGACGCTAAAGAGGCTAAAAATGAGCAGGATTGCTAACATGAGGTCTCGAGGGCCTAATCCTTGAGGGTAGCTGGTCAGTCCTAGACCGCACGTCACCATTAAATGGTTTCGGCCTACCTCTCAAGGAGATTACTCGTCGTGGTCGAGGCCTGCTCTTGTCTGCAAGTTGATGGCATTTAGAGCTAGGCTTACCTCCACGAAGTCCGTAGAGGTGGGCCCTCTTAGCTAAAAACGTTCACACCGTATCGCGATGGCCTCTTTTGCGCGGCACACGCGAAAAGGATGGGATGGCCACTACGATAAGTGGTAAAAAGTATTTGGTTTTATTCATCGTGGTTTGCATATGATTTCCTTTATCTTTCTCCTCCTCTCCTTGGCCCCATAGAGCGGCTCGAGCTTTAGGAAGTCGCTACTTTTCATGGCCTCCATTATAATTGCCGTGTCTAGACCTCCTCCCCTCTCGTATCCTAGCTTCCCCGTCCCAGCTATGGCTATGACTTCCTCCCCTGGCTTTATGTAGCCAGCCTCCGTGGCCGCGATGACTATTTCCACGCAAACTTTGAGGCCTTCGCAGAACCTCCGCAAGGTGTCTTGCACGTCTACGGGGAACTCGTACTTAACGTCTGACGCGTAGCACACGTTGTGGCCCAAGCGCCTTAGCCTCTCTTCCAGCTCCCTCGGGAGGCCGGTGAAGCCCGCGAAGCCCCTTAGGCTAACGATCGTTAACTTTACGTCTACGTCCTTAAACACTTCAAGAGCCTTCTCCGCTGAGAAGCCCGTTATGGAGGCGATGACTATGTTCTTTATGCCCCTCTCTAAAGCCCTCTCCTTGGCCAATCTGAGGGTTGCCTCGGTGTTATGCACGCCGCCGCTCTCGAAGTAAACTACTTTGGCTTCCATGAAGTCACCGCTCAGTAATTGTTGAAGTCTGTTAAAAAAGCGTTTCGAAGGTCATCACCTCAACGAAGAGTGCGTCTATGAGTTGGAGCCCGCTACTTCGAGGGCCTCTGCTAATAAACTGCCTTTAAATCACTGGCGTGAGCTTCGGCATCGGGTAGCCCTCTGACACGTCCATCTCGAGAACGTAAATGTTCGTCCTGGGCTTCACGCCGTAAAGGAGGACTGACCCGTGTCTTCGCACGACCTTTAAGTGCACGTCGGCTATCGAGTCTAGGATGCTGGCCAGCCTCGGGTAACCGGGCTTGAGAACGACTAGGTGTAGGCCTCGGGCTCTTCTGGCCTCAGTGGCACACGCTTTCAAGTACGAGAGAGCTCCTGCGACGCCGTAAGCGTCTATAAGCATGTCTACGCCGCAAAGCTTGAGCAACGGCTTAGAGGTCCTTTCTATGAGCACCTGTGCGAAACCGAGACATCGCTCGAAACCCTTAAGAGGGTCCTCGCCCTCAAGCCTCACGACGTAGGGCTTCTCTTCAGCTCCGACGTAGTACCTCGTACACACTCTCAAAAGCTCGTTTATCTCCTCATCCGTAAAGCCCCCCTCTTCAAACCTTCTCTTGACCAAGGCATAGTCCACTCCAGCTGATGGGATGTCCAGCACGCCCCTCCCGTGGGCCACGAAGTTCCACAGCGTTGGAGTGATGACCAAACCATATTGCTCCAACGAGACATGCTCGCCTATCTCAAACAAGACCGTTGAACCCCTCGGGTATCCGCCCCCGAGCACCTCGTCCAGGTCTCGCGAGCCAGTGGAGAAGTAGCCCTCTGGGTCCGGGATGGGCCTGAACCTCCTCGGCCTCTCCACCCCCTTGGCCTTGAACGGCGAGAAGACCTTGAACCCTCCCTTGAGGGTGAAGACCGCTTGGGCCTCCGGGGTGGGCGTGCCCCTCATCTTAAGCACCTCCAGCTCCCTCAGCGGCCTCCCGTCCAAGAGGTCTCTCTCCAAGACTATTATGCCGTCTGCGACGAACTCCTCGACACCCAGGCCTATCCTGGAGGAGCCGTGGGGAACCTCGACTATCAAGAGGGTAGTGCAGTTCATGGACCTAGCTATCTTGCTCAAGACCGCGTGGAGCGCTACCCTCGCGTCGTGAGGCTCCCTGAAAGCCTGGGCCATGGCGGAGAAGGAGTCTATCACCAGGCGCTTTGCGTCGAGCTCCGCCGCCCTGCCGACTATGAGCTCCAGCGCCGCCGAGACCCCCTCCTCCCTGACCGTCAGCATGTCGAGGAACGAGAAGAGGCCCTCCCCCTCCAACCTCTCGAAGTCGAGGCCCAGGGCCTTCGTGTTTCGGTAGAACTGGTACTTGTCCTCGGCGAAGCTCACGTAGACGCCCCTCTCCCCGTGGTCCACTGCCCCCCTGTACAGGAACTGCGCGGAGAACATGGTCTTGCCAGTGCCGGGGTTCCCCGCCAGCACCACTAGGCCTCCCCTAGGGAGGCCCCCTCCCAGGAGCTCGTCCAGGCCCTCGATGCCGGAGGGGGTGAGGTGGGACATGAACTAAGCCCTCTGTAGTGCAATACAACATAATGTTACCAAATAAAAGCTACTTAAATTTATAGGGGCAATGATGACTCAAGGCCCTCTCACTAGGTGAGCGAGGACCCCTCGATCAATTCTCGTAATAAGAGAAAGGGTATAAGCGTAAGTGATGCAAGTGAGGCCCACTACTCTGAGGTGTTACGTACCTGACTGAGCTGTTAACAGCGAAGGCCTAAGGGAGTCTATGTCCGCGCAAAATAGTTATAAACAGCCAAACCGTCGCTGGCAGACAGGGTCATTGAGTTACGAGTTATAAAAAACATGGTTAGCAAACAAATGAAGGTCGTTGATCTTCTCGTTTCGAGACCTTTGGATTACGAGACCTAAGTGGTCCTGCGATAGCTTTGAGGGTTTGCGGTATTACCGAACGTTAGCTTAGGGGGCGCTCTACGTAGGGTCTCCATAAACTTCTCTCCCCCAGAACCCCCGGGGAACTCTCGCTTTCTGCGAGGCGACTTTTGGCATAGATGTGAGGTCCTCGAAACACGATAAATACTAGGTTTATTCATGATTTCCTTAATAGTTCTGTGCAAAAATCTTATTCGATTTTCAATTATTGAAGCCATTAATTGTTGTATTGTAATAATTGTTTTAAACTTCTTCGTTACTGGTGCTTATCGTCGATCCTTGACGATGTGAGGCCGCTCAACCAATATTTCCCAGCCGAGAGGCCGTCGACGACTAAAGGTCTTTGGCCAAAAATAGAGGGCGTGCTTTTATAACCTCATGAGATGATGTCGTCGCGTTTCCGCGACGAATGTAGGGCTGTGTTGGCTCGCGAGTCTAAGGCTGTTCAGGCTGTTGACCTCACGGACAAACCTTTTAAAGCACGCCCCGACCTCTCAAGTTATGGAAGTTAAGGCAAAGAGAAGGAAAAGATGGATCACCGACTGGTGGCCCAACAGATTGAACTTGAAGGTTCTGCGCCAAAATTGCCCGACCTCGAACCCTTATGGTCCGGACTACGATTACGTCAAAGAGGTCCAAACCCTCGACGTCGAAGCTGTCATAAGAGATCTCAAAGAACTCATGAGAACCCCCCAGGACTGGTGGCCCCCTGACTTCGGACATTACGGACCCCTGTTCGTCCGTCTAGCATGGCACAGCGCCGGGAGCTATCGCATCTACGACGGCAGGGGAGGGGCTAGGAACGGGAGCATCCGCTTCCCGCCCAGGATAAACTGGCCCGACAACATCAACCTCGACAAGGCGATAAGGTTGCTGTGGCCGATGAAGAAGAAGTACGGCAGGAAGCTCTCTTGGGCCGACTTGATAATACTGGCTGGGACCGTCGCTCTCGAGGACATGGGAGTGAAGATCTTGGGGTTCTCGCTTGGCAGAGAGGACGTCTTCGAGCCGGACGAGAGCCCGGACTGGGGACCGGAGGAGGAGATGCTGACGAGCAGGAGGGTGGAAGCGGGCGAGCTCGAGAGGCCCTATGCGGCAACAGAGATGGGACTGATCTACGTCAACCCCGAGGGCCCTGGAGGTAACCCTGATCCGTTGGGGTCGGCCCAGGAGATCAGGGCTGCCTTCGCGAGGATGGGCATGAATGACGAGGAGACCGTGGCCTTGATAGCTGGAGGGCACTCCTTCGGCAAGTGCCACGGAGCGGGACCACCGGACTACCTAGGCCCGGACCCGAGCTCGTCGCCCATAGAGCAACAGGGGCTGGGCTGGAGGTACAACTATAGAAGCGGGAAGGGGCCGGACACCTACACCTCGGGGTTCGAAGTTGTTTGGTCGCCCACTCCGACGAAGTTCGGTATACATTACCTCAGGTTGTTGCTCGAGTACGAGTGGGAGCTGACGAAGAGCCCGGCTGGCAAGTACCAGTGGGTCGCCAAGGACGCCCCTGAGATAGTTCCAGACCCCTTCGACCCCAACAAGCGGCGCAAGCCTACGATGCTCACTACGGACCTCGCCCTGAAGTACGACCCGGTGTACTCCAAGATCGCGAGGAAGTTCTTGGAGAACCCTGAGGAGTTCGAAAGGGCTTTCGCTAGGGCTTGGTTCAAGCTGACCCACAGGGACATGGGCCCGAAGATTTGTTATGTAGGCCCCTACGTGCCTAAAGAGACCTTCGTGTGGCAAGACCCCTTGCCAGATAGAGACTTCGACCTCATCGAGGAGGAGGACGTCGAGCACCTCAAGAAGGTCGTCTTGAGGAGGGGCCTCAGTATACGCCAGCTAGTCTACACAGCCTGGTCCTCGGCCTCCACGTACAGGGACTCCGACAGGAGGGGAGGGGCCAACGGGGCGAGGATAAGGCTTTACCCGATGAACCAGTGGGAGGTGAACCACCCGGAGGACTTGAAGAGGATAATCTCGGTCTACGAGGAGGTCCAAAGGGAGTTCAACGACGAGCAGGAGAGGAGGGGGTCCAAGAAGAGGGTCTCCATAGCCGACTTAATAGTCCTCGGGGGTTGCGCGGCTATAGAGGAGGCCGCTAGGAGGGCCGGCCTCGACGTCAAAGTTCCCTTCACGCCCGGCAGGGTGGACGCCAAACAAGACCAGGTAGAGGTCGAGTTCTACAAGGCCATAGAGCCCTTCGCCGACGGCTTCAGGAACTACTTCAAGTACCCTGAGAGGATAAGAGAGGACGACGTCCACACGACTCCGGAGTACTTCCTCGTCGACAAGGCCCAGCTCTTGACGCTGACGGTCCCGGAGATGGTCGTCCTGATAGGCGGCTTGAGGGTGCTGGGGGCGACCTACCGGTACGAGGACTTGGGGGTTCTGACAGAGAACCCAGAGACCCTGACGAACGACTTCTTCGTCAACTTGTTGGACATGAAGTATGAGTGGAGGCCCGCGGACAGCTACCGCTACGTCTTCAATGGCTTCGACAGAAGGAGCGGAGAGCTTAAGTGGAGGGCCACGAGGGTCGACTTAATAATTGGTCATCACGACGAGTTAAGAGCGGTCGCCGAGGTCTACGCCTGTGACGACGCCAAAGAGAAATTCGTAAAAGACTTCATCGCGGCTTGGAATAAGGTAATGAATCTCGACAGGTTCGACATACGAATGAAACGATAAAACAAACAATTTTTTCCAATACATAACATTTTTACCAAGATTAATCAATGTAAGTAAATATTAATCGTCTTTTTAACTAAATTGTCCAAGTTCTGCCATAAAATGTCTAACAAAGCTTAACAATGATATTGTAACTAAAGTTTGCAAAATATATTACTTTATCGGTTTCGCTACTACATCGAGGTCATGATAAACTTGATGGTTAGGTTGTCTGAGGGGAGGTCCCCTCAGACAAGATTCGCTAGCTAACATGTTTGAGCCCTACCGGTTGGAACAAGTTCTACATGGGCCCGGTTGCCACATAGTCGTTATTATGTTCTACAATTATTTAAAAACCATTTAACCACTGCTAATAGAAGGCTAATCGATAATAAATCTACGTGATTCAACATTTCATGTTGTATTATTAAAATATTTTCAAGCTAGTTTTAGTACGATATTGTTGGTGGTGAGAACAAATCGCTTTACATTTATATAATCTTTGTGCTTTGTAAAAATGACATCAAGATAACTCTTATCTTAGATTAATCAAGTATTTTCAATTGTAACGCGTTGACAGCTTTGTCGAATTTCTATCCAGATACGTTAGCC
>CAZLVJ010000037.1:0-8191 GCA_964562935.1 uncultured Nitrososphaerota archaeon | reverse complement strand
GCTTAGGACCCTGTGGCGTAGGCCTGCGTGGGTTCAAATCCCACCCCCCGCACTATTTTACTAGTTTTAAATCCTTCCATGACTCCATTCTTGTTTAGTGTTTTTATGGGAGAGAGGTTCAAGAGGTGAAAGACTGAGACGATCAAAGATAGAGCTATCTACGTTTACCTGCCGTCGTTAGAGATGGCTAGAGATTGGCAAGGAAAGGACTAAGAGGAGCGGCATCTCCATCTCAAAGTTTGTCATTGAAAGGGTTGAGGAGTCGATTAGGCGAGGAGGGGCGAGGAAGGCCATCTCAGCAGAGCTGAACCAAACAAAAGGCTGAGGGATGCTGGGGAAGAGCTTAAGAAGCTGAGAAATGAGAATAAGCTCCTCAAGAAGCTTGCGAGAAACTTGGACGACGTCTATAAGAGTCTTTTCGTCGTTTCATATTATTGGGGCTGTGATGTCTCGGAAGGTTGTTATTTTCCTCTCAGCTTTGGTTTCAGTATTATTTGTTTTAGGTTTTCTGGGGTTCTATGGCTTTATTTTTTTGGCAGTGTTCAGCTTAGTAATAAGGCTGGTTTGGAGAGGATTGTGGTTGATTTTCTTAAATCTACGGATGTTCCACATGGTGTATGGAATGAATCGGTTCGGATGAGGGCAATTTATGATCACGAGCTTGGAGGCAAGGTTCTTGTCGTGGAGTATGTTACGATGAATGTGGGGCATCCTGAATTTATGGCTGAAGCAATTGAGAGACGCACTGCACTATTGACGTTAAATAGTGAAGGACAGGTGATTTCCGCTTTCCGCATCCACGGATCGAAATTTTGGGACTTAATTAATCAAAGGTGGGCTCATGCCGCTTTAATATCTGATCAGCAAGCTATCGCAACAGGTAAAAGTTTTCTGAATGGCATAGGCTACATTACCGGCCAAGTTTTATCCACAGAACTTAAGGAGAAACTTCCAAACTTTTATTGGCACGATTTAGCCGGGCTTGAAAAACCGGACACACAAGGACTTACTCTCTGCTGGGTTGTCAGATTTGAACAAGCATGCAGGCCTGGTCATTACTTTGAGGTTTGGATAGAGGCTTACACAGGTGTAGTGGTCGGAGGAATGCAATGTAGATGATTGAGTCCATTAAAAGAATATCCAATGTTATTATGAGCCCGCGCTGTTTCCTATATAGGATTTTATGCTGATTTTTTGCGTTAATTTGTTTTCCAGCAAAAATGTGGGTTGTGACACAGCCTGAAACGCCAGAAACTGATCTGCTTTGGATGGGCCCAGTCTACGCTTTGCTCATAGGGCTTTGGAGCCTCCCAAACCTGCTTTTAGGAGCCTTGGAATCTTCCATGTCCAAAAGGGCAGTTTTGTTGCGGCTTACACCCATTTTATTCTTCGCCAATATTTTTAGCAGTAATCCTGTGGAGCCAGATTGGATATTGGCGAGATATATCGGATGTACAAGAGGGGTGAGATATTCTCCGATGACGAGGTGGCGCTGATATTCAACCCAATCACGTTAGAGCCGCTCTCAGAGCCGCTCGTCAACATACGCTTTAACGTCAAAAAGTTGAGGGATGAGGGGGCTGCTCGACCACAAAATCGCGGGCGAGCTCATAGAGATAGCAAAATGCCTTCACTACTCCGAGAGGAGCTACGAAAGGGTCCTAGCTCTAGCCCTAGAGCGAGGTCTTTTGGGCGCTGGGGGGTGCGATCGCCTGCTTCACCTGTTTAAAGAGCGCAGGGTAGACCTGAAGAAACTCGACGCCATTGAGGTCGTCAAGAAGGTCGCGGAGCTGAGTTTAGCTCACCATAGAGCTCGCCGTCATTAGACGTCGAGCTTCCTGCGAGCCAGACGGACCGAACATCACTTTGGGTCACCGAAATTGATCAGAACACGGGATCTTTATCGCTAGTCAACTCAAAAGTAAAAGCTAAACCCCTTGAGCATCCAATATAAAGACATGTCGCAAAGGTTTTCAAGAAACATAGTGACCAAAACGAAGCCCTTGCCGAAAGAGGTTATGGAGAGCTTCAAAAAGCTGGGGCCCATCCGCACTACGGTAAAAATTGACCGGCTATTGTACATAGACGATGAGGTCGTTCCAAACGCTTTCTACATGGAGGTCGTCCTCTGCCACGAAGGGACTTCCGAAGACTCTATTGAAATACCCCACGTCCACGACGTGGATGAAATATTGGCCTTCGTCGGGACGGACTCAAAAAACCCACGCGACTTAGGCGGGGAGGTGGAGTTATGGCTTGACGACGAGCTACACGTGCTCAAGAATAGTTGCTTAGTTTTCGTCCCCGCTGGGCTGAAGCACTGCCCCGTAAAGCTCAAACGCATCGACAGACCCCTGTGGTTTATGACCCTCGCACCAATGAGCAGGTACTCCCGAAAAGAAGTGAGCTTAGATCTCTCGGCAAGGCCGAGGAGCGAGCCGAGGTACTCTAAGTACATAATCACCGAGGCGAAGAAAGTGCCCCCTCGACCACCCAACTCACCCTTAAGCGCTCCGAAAATGACGCCAATACTCTACTTGGACGGCGACGTTCTCGAAGGCGCTTTCTACATGGAGTGCGTATGGTTTGAAGAGGGGGCCGGTCTGGGCGGCCCACCGCCTCATGTGCACAACTTTGACGAGATATTGGGCTTCATCGGTAGTGATCCTCGAAATCCACGCGATTTGAACGGTGAAGTGGAGCTATGGATCGACGATGAGCCATACGTTCTTAGAAACAGCTGTTTGGTCTTCATCCCGAGGGGCGTCAAGCACTGCCCATTGATCTTTAAGAGGATCGATAAGCCGATTCTTCATTTCTCGACGGGCCCCTCAACGAAATATGAACGAATACAGAAGGAGTGACCCACCTCTGCTTTATCACGAACCTCTTCATCTTTTTATTTCAAGGTCCCCTCCGAGGCCATTTCTATAGTGCCTTCACCTAACGACCTCTTTTGTGCTCTTAATGTCGAGGAAGAAGCTTTTTGTGCTCCACGATGTGGCAGTACAAAGAAGTTTCCATTTGGAGGAAAAGGGTCGAGCCTCTCGAAGAAGCCGGAGATCTGAGACGTAGCAAGTTGAGCCCAGACGTAGTTAGTTTGGCTTGGAAGTAAAACGTTGGAGGCCCGCGCATTGAAGGGGTTTATGCGAGCGATGGTTAAAACGCAAACAAGCCTAGCACAAAATAGGAATGAAAAAGAACAAGGAATAGTTTATAGGAATACCACATCCCTTAAATCATGAAATTACCTACGCTGACTTAACTAGTTTAAAAGATTGCGCGTCGAAGGTTGTGGTCAAATTGCGCGTCGAGGAGAATTTAGAGACTCTACGAAGATATGGGGAGCTCATCGAGAGACTCGCTTTTTTGAAGACGCACCCCATAGCTGTGAAGCTCTTAAGATCCGAAAGCGAAGTCCCCGGTGGCTCTATAAGGCCGAAAAGAGATAATGGAGAACGTTGGGCCCTTTGCCAGGCCTTTTCGTTAGCACGCCGTCAAGGGTTAAATATAACGATGTTTAAGGAGGACCACTGGTGCTTTGAGCCTTTGATATCATACGGTCTCGTGGAACCGCCTGAGTCCTACTTGAAGGGCCTCACCTCGTATCCCTTCTTTATTGCGAGTCAAGAGGCGGCTATCAAACGGGTTAAGGAAGGTTTTCGTCTACCCTACGGTAAGTACGTTGGTTTATCGATAGCACCTCTCAGCAAGGTCAATTTCGAGCCAGACGTCGTACTCATCTACTGCAACCCGGCACAGCTGAGGTATCTTCTGCTCGCCCTAAGGTACAAGGAAGGGTACCAGGTTACGTCAAAGTTCGATCCCATAGGGTCGTGCGTTCAATCAGTTATACCGTCCTTTTTGACTGGTGAATGCTGGATAACAGTGCCTGACCCTGGAGAGTTTGAAAGAGCGATAGCAGGGGAAGACGAGATAATACTTACGGTGCCGAGAAATAGGCTTGAGGAGTTGATGGTAGGCCTTAAGAGCTTTGAGGAGAGAGACCTTACGTTCAAGAGCTTTACCTTCGTAATGAGGCCCAACTTCCCTCAGCCGCCATTTTACAGAGAGTACTTCAAGATGTGGGGTTTAGATAGCTCATAGCTTGAAACGTCGAAATCGAGACCTTTAAACTCGACCTCTTTAGCGTACAAAAATTGGGCTTAATTGCGACTCTGCAAGTCCGAGATCTTCGTAAACGATATAGATGAAGGGATGCTTAACGCATGGTACCGGCGCCCATCACTGTTCCAACTACTCCGCCTTGTTCCCTTACCCTTTGCTAAAACGCCTCATTCACGAAGACCTCCTTAACCCTTGTGTTATTGTGCGTAACGCTCCGTTCTTGATCTTAACGGTCACCAAATCGAAAGGAGTCAAGGGCTATGAAGAGGCCAACATAAGGTTGACGAAGAGGGGTCGACGATCAGCGCCTTAGTGAGTTTTCAGGCGTAAAACTCTTAACCAACTCTCTTCAAGATCTTTACGCGATCGGACATGATAATCGAGGGAGCCGTCAGATCGAAAGGCCATGGAAGCGCTCCTCACGAAATGCTCAGGCTTACAAAGGCGCTCATGCCTAACGAATCGCCGACGCACTCCTTGCTTCGACAATTCTACTCGACGAAAGGTGCAGGCGAATTAAGAGAAAATCTAGCCCGCCTAGCCTACTTGAGACGGGCATCGTGCGTAGCTCTTGGCCTCGCTTTGGCAGTAGCAAGCCGAGTGGGGAGAGTGATATGAGGAAAGTGGTCAGGACCATTTGTCAGGGATGCCACTGCGAATGCGGAGTCCTCGTTCACGTCGAAGACGGCGAGATTAAGAAGATAGAGGGCGACCCCGATTTCCCGATGAACAAGGGCCTCATATGCGTCAAAGGTCGCTACTACCACGAATACGTCTACCATCCCGAGAGGTTGAGGTACCCGATTAAAAGGGTTGGAGAGCGTGGAGAAGGGAAGTGGAAGAGGATAACGTGGGACCAAGCCTTAACCGAAATCGCCGAGAAGCTCACGGAAATTAAGGAGAGGTACGGCCCCGAGGCGATAGCCGCGATCCACGGCACGGGGCCTAGGCCCACCCTCTATTCAACTCACTTACTCGTTTACGCGCTCGGTAGCCCCAACGCCTCTAGCGTGGACTGGCACATCTGCGCCGCTCCTTTAGGGCTCGCGGGCACTTGCACTCTTGGCAGGAACATCATGATGGAGGTGGGGCCCGACTACGAAAACGCGAATTGCATAATGGTCTGGGGGGCAAATCCCATAGCTTCCCACCCTCCGAGGGGGAAGGAGATAATCGAAGCTAAGCGCAAAAGGAACGCGAAGCTCATAGTTGTCGACCCCCGTCGAACGACGCTTGCCTCGATGGCGGATCTGTGGCTACAAGTCAGACCCGGCACAGACTGCGCCCTGGCCTTAGGGATGATAAATACCATAATAGAAGAGGAGCTCTACGACAAGGACTTCGTTGAAAAGTGGTGTTATGGCTTCGATAAGCTGAAAGAGCACGTCAAAAAGTTTCCGCCAGAGAAAGTCGCAGACATAACTTGGGTGCCTCCCAACCTCATCAGAGAGGCGGCTAGGTTGTACGCGACAACGAAGCCAGCCGCCCTTCACGCTCGAGCAGGCACTGAACAAAACATCAACTCGATCCAAACAGGTCGCGCATTGGCCATCATGATCGCGCTTACGGGCAATATAGATGTCAAGGGCGGCAACCTCCTCCCGGAGAGGATGGAGGGGTACATAACTACCACTGCGCTCATGGGGCGCGGCAAAGAGGGGAGGGCCTTTAGGCCGCGACCGGAGATAGAGAAGAAGCGGATAGGGAGCGACGTCTACCCGCTGGCATCCGGGCCTGAGGCCTTGCACACCACTTTCGCTCATGGACCGCTCCTAATAGATGCCATGTTGACCGGCAAGCCGTATCCCGTGAAGGCGCTATTTTGCGCAGGCGCGAACCCCGTCTTGCTCATGCAGGACAGCAAAAAAGTTTGGAAGGCGCTTATGAACTTGGAGCTCCTCGTAGTAATAGAGTTCTTCATGACTCCCACCGCCGAGTTGGCTGATTACGTGCTTCCGGCTACGATGTGGCCTGAGAGGGACGAGTGTTGCGACTTAATGTACACGGATTACGTAGCCGCAAGACAAAAGGTCATAGACCCCCCTCCCGAGTGCTGGGACGATATGAAGATAGTGATAGAGCTGATCAAGAGGATACCTTGGGCCGACAGAAGGTTCGTACCTTGGAATAGCGTCGAAGAGTTCAATGATTGGAGGGTCAGGGGGCTGGGGGTTAGCTTCGAGGAACTGAAGAAGAGGGGGTACATCAAGGTCCCTCACAGGTACAGGAAGTACGAGCAAGAGGGTTTCGACACGCCGACGGGCAAGGTGGAGCTATACTCGACGATACTCGAGAAGTTCGGGTACGACCCGTTGCCGACTTACGTGGAGCCGCCGGAGAGCCCCATCAGCACGCCGGAACTGCTCAAAGAGTATCCGCTCATACTGATCACGGGCGCGAGGCAAATTAACTTCTTCAACTCAGAGGGCCGGCAAATCTCCAGCCTACGCAAGCTAACACCCGACCCCGAGATCGAGATCAATCCAGAGACCGCCGCGAAGCTGGGCATCAAGGATGGAGACTGGGTCTGGGTCGAAACCCCTCAGGTCAAGGGCGAAAGGGTTAAGCTCAAAGCCAAGTTGACAAACGGCATACACCCCATGGTCGTCCACGCGAGACACGGATGGTGGTTCCCCGAAAAGCCAGCCCCAGAGCATGGGTGCTTCGAATCCAACATAAACGTCGTAACGAGGGACGGCCCGCCGAGGGAGAAGATAATCGGGTCCGTCCCTACTAGGGGGACGCTTTGCAAGGTGTACAGGGCAAGGGATTAGTGCTAGCAGGAAGGGACTCCCGAGATTTTCACGCCATGTTTAATCGAGCACGAGTATTGAAGAGTCCGCGAGGATGCGTGGAGATCACAAGCTCGGTTTCCCGTCGAGCCCCATCTATTTGGCGAGCCCCTCGGGGTAGGTGTTTATGAGCGTCGAGGAAACTACAAGGGAGAAGATCATCAGGGCCCTGAGAGAAAGCCCGCAACCCCTCACGGCAGAAGACATCATCGCCCTGCTAGGCGTGGAGGATCTTAAGCCCAAAGACATATACGAGCACTTAAAGCATGTAGCCAAGACCGTGAAGAGCAAGGGCGACGAGGTCTTAGTGATGACACCTCCGAGTTGCAAGTCCTGTGGCTTCACCTTTAAGGACTTGGACAAGCCAAAGAAGCCCAGCAAGTGCCCAAAGTGCAAGAGCCAACGGATATCCCCTCCAGCCTTCAAGATAATTTCAAGGGACCAGATTTAGGAGCTCCAAGAGCCCCCTAAGTCCCCTCACGTGAGGGAGATCAGTAGTCCCCCTCCTGATGACGAGTAGGGCCCTTAGGCCTGCTCTAATGGGGCCATCATAATCCCTCTCCGAGTCGTCCCCTACGTGGAGTATGGCGCTTGAAGGGACTCCCAGCTTGCTCGCAACGAAAGAGTAGAAGTCGGGAGTTTTAGTTGTGAGGCCGAGATCCGACACGCAAGAGAACACGGCCTTAAAGCCTCGAAAGCCTAGGGCGTCTAGAGCCACGTCTATGAACTCCCTGCTCAGGTTGCTCGAGATCACCAGGTCGTACTTGGCACTGAGCCTCTCCAAAGCCTCTTTGGCGTCGTCGTAGACCTCCACCTCTCCTCGGATCTTCTCGAGCGCCTCACGAAGACTCACCTTTAAGTCGAAGAGCTCGAACCAATAGCCTGGGATGTACCACCTTATGTCGTTCTTGCCTATCTCGTCGTATTTAGAGAAGACGACCCTCTTGGCCTCCTCGAGGTCCACGGCGTGTCTCTCGGCGAAGAGCCGCGGTATGAGCTCGAGCCAAAAGTAGTCCACGAACTTCTCGCTGACCAAGGTCCCGGTGACGTCGAAGGATATTACCCTCACACCCTTGACGTCCAACATGGCTTCGCCCTTTGTCGCCCGCTTATTCTTGGCTTTCAGACGAGCTCGAGGGGCTTACTCCTCCTTCCTCAGCCTCTCTTCTAAGAGCTCGAAGTCGTACTTCTTGGCCAGCGGGTATTCGCCCGTTAGGCATGCTAAGCAAAGCTCGCTGTGGGGCAATCCTATCCCAGCCACCAAGCCGTCT
>CAZLVJ010000036.1:7258-8307 GCA_964562935.1 uncultured Nitrososphaerota archaeon | reverse complement strand
GACTGCTATGGTGTAGCCGTAGGCCCTGGCATCGCCCTTGACCCCCGTGCTCTTCGTGTCCGTCAAGACCGCGAAGTACTGCCACAGGCCCCTCGCCAGCCCGGCCCTCTCTATCTCCTCTCTGACGATCTTGTCCGCTCGCCTGACTATCTTCAACTTCTCTTCAGTCACTTCCCCTATCACCCTGACCGCTAGCCCGGGACCCGGGAATGGCTGGCGGTACACGATCTCGTCGGGTAGCCCCAGCCTCTTGGCTATCTCCCTCACCTCGTCCTTGTAAAGGTCCCTCAGTGGCTCCACGACCTTCTTGAACTTCATCTTCGACGGTAGCCCGGCTACGTTGTGGTGCGTCTTTATCTTGTCAGAGAACCTCCTAAAACCGGACTCGATTCTGTCCGGGTATATCGTGCCTTGGAGGAGGTACTCCGCGCCCACTTCTCTGGCCACCTCTTCGAAGACCCTCACGAACTCCTCCCCTATGATCTTCCTCTTCTGCTCGGGGTCCGTGACGCCCTTCAACCTGTCGAGGAACCTCTTCTTGGCGTCCACGAATATGAAGTTCTTTATGGCCTTGCCGAAGTACTCCCTTATCTGCTCTGGCTCTCCCTCTCTCATGAAGCCGTGGTCCACGAACACCGCGTAGAGCCTATCGCCTATCGCCCTAGCGGCCAACACGGCAGTAGTGCTCGAGTCTATGCCCCCGCTGAGCGCTATGATTGCCTTTCCGTCGCCCACCTCTCTCCTTATCTCCTCCACAGCCCTCTCTATGAAGTCCTCCATCACCCACTCCGGCTCGCACTTACACACCTTGAACACGAAGTTCTCGAGGACTTTCATCCCCTTGTCGGTGTGCACGACCTCTGGGTGCCACTGGACTCCGTAGATCGGCTTCTGTCTGTGCTTGAAAGCGGCTATTGGGCAGAGATCCGTGCGGGCCAGTACGTGGAAGTCGCTAGGAAGGCTTGTGACCGTGTCCGAGTGGCTCATCCACACCTTCTCGACCCTGTCGAGGCCCTCGAGTATGTCGTCGAAGTCCTCTATGTAAACGT
>CAZLVJ010000036.1:0-7248 GCA_964562935.1 uncultured Nitrososphaerota archaeon | reverse complement strand
CTCGACCCTACCGCCGAACGCGTGGGCCAAGAGCTGGTGGCCGAAGCATATCCCTAGCATCGGCACGCCTAGCTCCATGAGCCTGAAGTCGAATTTAGGAGAGGACTCCGAAAGGACGCTCAACGGGCCGCCGGACAGTATCAGCCCCTTGACGTTGACTTCTGGCGGTAGCGACTCTATCTCTTCGTACGCCTCGTCTCCGTGAACCACCTCTGAGTAAACCTTGCACTCCCTCACCCTCCTTGCTATGAGGTGTGCGTATTGGCCCCCGTAGTCGATGACTACTATGCAGTCCATTCTTCCACCGGCTTTCATCTCTAGGGTCTCGAACCGGTACTTTAGGTTTGTCCGGTGCCTGCTTAAAGCGCTTGCCGGGGTGTAGGTCTTTGAACAAATATTTGAGGAGCACGGTTATATGTTAAACTTTGTTTAAAAATACTCATCAGAGAATTGAACTTTTGTATCGAGAGTCATCGTACTCCCTTCTTCGAGCGTCTAAGAGGGCAAAGCTTAAATGACCCCTGCCTTGTTCACTTGGGCTGTTTGGGGGCACGAGGATTGCCCTACAAGAGGAGGCCCGACGGGGGTTACGAGCCCATCACGATGAGCACGTCAGAAGTCCTAGGACAGCTAGACAAGGACGGCGTGAAGTTCGTGGCCTTGCAATTTACAGGGCTCACTGGCAAGTTCCACCAGACCCTAGTGCCTAGGAGGGTTATTGAGGAGGAGATAATCAACGAGGGCTTGGCGAGGCTCGACGGGTCATCAATAAAGGGCTTCGCCGAGGTCCAAGACTCCGATCTCGTGCTAAAACCGGACCCCAACACGTATGCTGTCCTGCCTTGGTCGAGCGGGAACTCGAAGACTGCTCGCCTCATATGCGACGTGTGCTGGGGCTTCGGTCGCGGGAGGCTGGAGAGAGACCCTAGGTACATCGCGCAAAGGGCCGAGGAGCACTTGAAGGCCAGCGGCTTCACGGCCTCTTACTGGGGCCCCGAGGTAGAGTTCTTCGTGTTCGAAAAGGTCACGTGCGACGCTCTCAACCCGTATAGGGGCCAAGCGTACTACATATCGTCTAGGGAAGCCTCGTGGAACTCCGAGCTCCAAGCCGGGTACCCGATAAGGTTCAAGGACGGCTACTTCGCACCCCCACCTCAGGACACTCTGCTGGAGCTGAGGAACGAGTGCGTGAGGATACTTGAGGAGTGCTTCGGGATCTTGTGCGACGCCCACCACCACGAGGTCGCAACGGCGGGGCAGTGTGAGATAATAATGTACAGGGACGCCCTCGTCAACATGGCCGATAGCGTGATGACGTACAAGTTCGTGGTGAAAAATGTCGCGAGGTCCATGAACTTGGTGGCAACGTTCATGCCGAAGCCCATATTCGGTGACAACGCCTCGGGGATGCACGTAAACGTGAGCCTCTGGAGGAACGACGTGAACGTGTTCTACGACCCCAACGACGGCTACGCCGAGCTGAGCCAAGTCGGCAGGTACTTCATAGGCGGGCTGATGGAGCACGCTAGGTCTCTGGCCGCGATCACCAATCCCACGACCAACTCGTACAAGAGGCTCGTGCCAGGTTACGAGGCCCCCGTGTACGTGGCTTGGAGCAAGGCCAACAGGTCCGCTTGCATAAGAGTCCCAGCATATCATAAGGGAGGCCCGAAGGCCGCTAAGGGCAAGAGGGTCGAGTATAGGCCTCCAGATCCGTCGGCGAACCCCTACCTGTGCTTCGCGGCGATACTGGCCGCAGGATTGGACGGGATAAGGAAGAAGATAGACCCTGGGGACCCCGTGGACGAGAACATCTACCTGCTGACGCCCGAGAGGAGGAGGGCTTTAGGCATAAAGGAGTTGCCGGCCAGCCTCAAGGAGGCCGTCGAGGAGTTGCGATCGGACATGGAGTACTTGAAGCCCATATTCACCAGCGAAGCCCTCGAGAAGTACATAGACATAATAATGGAGGGGCACCTCCAAGTAGCGATAAGGCCGCACCCCTACGAGTTCTTCTTGTACTTCGACGTCTGACGCTGACTGCTAGGCTCTTGCCCACGATGACTCATTTCCAGCCGTCAATGGGCTCCCGTCACTTAACTCTGCTGAGCAAGACCTTCAACATCTTCTTCCCATCGCAGAAGACGCCTTCTTTCTCAACCCTCAAAACTTTGTACTTTCCTCCCTCCTTCACGTAGGGGCTTTGGCAGATGCTCCACATGGCGCAACCGACGTTGTCGCACTTCCTCCTCTTGAACGTTATTATGGCGTCCTGGACGGCCATCTTAGCATCGAGCAGAGCCTCCACTTCCGCCTCGACGACCTTGGCCACCACGACCCACCCCTCCCTAAGGGGACATTTGTGCCTCTTCTCTAAGACCTCGACCACCTTGTACACAGTGTTGGGCTCAAGCTTGGTCACGCAAACCTCTCTCAGCTTGCAATTAGCGCAAGCCTCAGACGCCCCTTGAAAGATGAACTTGAAGCCAGGCTTCGCTTGGAGCTCACCGACTAGCGTCACTACGGGCTCCACGTCCACTGCGTCACCACCCAAAATCCGCGAGGAAGGCTTCACTCTATTACTCCGGTCACTCTCGCCAGTCTCTCAGCAGCCTCCCACGTCAAGCCTGTATCCCCCAGTATCGTGTACCTAGGCCTGATCTTGTGCGCTTCCACCAGTGCTCTTATCACGTGCTCGTCCTCCACACCGAGCTCCTTAGCCGTCGTTGGGGCGCCTATGACCTTGAGCGCCTTCTTAATCCTTTTCCAGTCGATGCTGTGGAGGTAGGCCATCATTATGGTCCCTACTCCACACTGCTCGCCGTGGAGAGCGGGCTTGGGGGCTATCATGTCTAGGGCATGCGAGAACATGTGCTCTGAGCCAGAGCAGGGCCTCGACGACCCCGCAATGCACATGGCCACCCCGCATGAGACCAGGGCCTCGATGACCACTCTGATGCCCTCTTCCTTGTGCGCTCCTATGAGCCTCGCATTCTTCATCACTAGCCTCGCTGACATCTCCGCCAGCGATGCAGCGTACTCGCCATAATATTCATTTTTCAACATGTGAGCAAGCCTCCAATCCCTAACCGCTGTGAGCTTGGCCAACACGTCTCCGCAACCGCTAGCCAAGAGCTTGTGTGGAGCGTTCATGATGACGCTCACATCAGCTATTATCGCTATGGGCGGCCTAGCTTTGATTGAATAAGGTGTCTTGAGATTTTTGAGGGATACCATCGGCGAGGCTATGCCGTCGTGAGAAGCAGCTGTTGGGACGCTAATGAATGGGGCCCCCATCTTGAAGGCCGCGTACTTGCCCAGGTCTATGGTGGTACCGCCGCCCACAGACACCACGAAGTCTGGCCTTGAGTCAAAGACATGCTTCAACACCTCCTCCCCTTCCTTGACGTCGTTGTCGACGACGTCGAACCCGCATGCTGTGAGGGAGTTTAACACATCCTTTGTAGCGAGGTTGCGCCCGGTCTTGCCGAGGAGGACGTAGGCCTTGCCTGAGAGTCCAAGGGACTTGGCCACTTCGCCGACGCTTTTAATTACGCCCTTGCCTATCAGGATCTTCCTCGGAAGCTCTATGTCGTGAGGATCTAACAAGGTTTGTACCCCACAGCCTCCCAGTAAAACTTTTAAATATGCATGCTTTTCTGTTGTTCGCCCAGTAACCTTCTATTAGCCAAACGCCTCTAAAGAAGGCCATGCACTTTGTGGTGTGCTAACAAATGTCTATGACAGGAGGGCTAAAAAACCACGCGTTTAAGGGGACTACTACAGTAGGGATCAGATGCACCGATGGAGTAGTACTAGTGACTGACAGGCGCGTAACCGCGGGCTTTTTCATTGCTAACAAGAGGGGGAGGAAGATCCTCCGGATAGACGACAAAATATACGCGACGATAGCGGGCGTGGTGGCTGACGCGCAAATGTTGATCGACAGCATTAAAGCACAAGTCAAATATCTCAAGGTCACGACCAAACAACCTCCATCTGTCAGGGCTGTCGCGAGCTTAATATCGAACCTATTGTTCTCGTCTAGATACTTCCCATACATAGTGCAGGTCATAGTAGCGGGGATAGATGATGAAGGCCCAAGGATGTTCAACGTAGATTTCTTCGGGACTATGACTGATGAGAAGTATATCGCGACAGGCTCGGGCTCGCCTCTGGCGCTGGCGATCCTAGAGACCCGGTATAGAGACGACCTGACGGTGAAGGAGGCGATCCCGATAGCCATCGAGGCCGTCAAGGCAGCCATGAAGTGGGACCCTGGCTCTGGAGAGGGCTTCGACGTGGTCGTAATATCCAAAGAGGGAGTAGAAGAGGTGCCTCAAGAAAAGCTCGAAAAAGGCTTGATGCAGTCCTTGCATTAACGGAAGGTAAGGAGATTGGTGCAACACAATCACTTAGCATCACTTAGAGAGGGGATATTAAAGAGCATACCGCCAGAGGCAGGCGTAACTAGGATAGAATTTGAGGGGCCTGAGATAGCGGTCTACGTCAAGAACCCCGCTGTCCTATTGTCGAGTGGAGACGTCGTTAAGACTGTCGCGAAGACCTTGAGGAAGAGGATAGTGCTAAGGCCCGACCCCGCCGTCAGAAAGGACAAGGAGGAGGCCAAGAAGATAGTCTACGAGCTAGTGCCGCCAGAGGCTGGCATAACGAACATCTACTTCGATGACGTCATGGGGGAGATGATAGTAGAGGCGAAGAAGCCCGGCCTAGTGATAGGCAAGAACAGCTCCCTCCTCAAACAGCTCCTCGCGTATACCTTTTGGAGGCCCATACCCGTCAGGACCCCGCCATTAAAATCGAGGTTCATAGAGTCAGTCTCGACGCTCTTCCACAAGAACAGCAATTACAGGTTCAAGATGTTAAAGGAAGTCGGGAGGAGGATCCACAGAACTCCCATCTACAAGGTAGACAACATAAGGATAACCGCCCTAGGAGGGTTTAGAGAGGTCGGCCGCTCGTCTATGCTCGTCGAAGTGGGAGAGGACAAGATATTGCTGGACTGCGGGGCCAAGCCGGGCGCGAGGGAGTACATAAACGAGTTCCCGGCGTTCTGGATTGACGATTTCGACGTGGACTCTTTAAGCGCCGTCGTGATAACGCATGCGCATCTAGATCACTGCGGAGCTCTGCCCCTGCTCTTTAAGTATGGATATCGAGGGCCCGTCTATTGTAGCGAACCCACCAAGATGCTCATGGCCCTCATACTAAAGGACTACTTGGACGTGGCCGAGAAGGAGGGAAGGACCCCGATTTACGGAATCAGGGAGGTGAAGATGGCCCTCCTCCACACCATAGCTTTGAGCCACGGAGAGGTCACGGACATAGCCCCGGGAGTCAAGCTCACGCTGCACAACGCGGGCCACATACTCGGTTCGTCGATGGTCCACCTCCACATAGGCGAGGGCCTCCACAACATAGTCTACACGGGCGACTTCAAGTACGGCAAGACGAGGCTCCTCGAGCCAGCGACGTACGTGTTTCCTAGGCTTGAGACCCTCATAATGGAGTCGACCTACGGAGGACCAAATGACGTAATGCCGTCCAGAGAGGAGACGGAGGCTAAGCTCATTGAGATAATAAATAGGACGTTAAGTCGTGGAGGTAAGGTGCTGATCCCGGTCCTAGCTGTCGGCAGGGCTCAAGAGATTATGCTGGTCTTGGCTAACGCCATTGAGAAGAGGCTCATACCCTCGGTGCCCATATACATCGAGGGCATGGTACAGGAGTCCACGGCAATACACACAGCATACCCCGAAAGCTTGGCCAGAGAAGTCAGGGACAAGATACTCTACGAGGACACGAATCCGTTCTTAGCTGAAAACTTCGTCATCATGACCAAGGGCCGTGAGCGCCTCGACATAGTTGAGGGCGAGCCTTGCATAATATTGGCCACCTCGGGCATGTTGAACGCAGGCCCTGCTCTTGACTATTTTAAGCTCATGGCCGAGGACGAAAGGAACTCCCTGATATTCGTCTCCTACCAGGTCGAGGGAACTCTTGGTAGGACCGTTCAAGAAGGGGCAAAAGAGGTGGTGGTCGATTACGTCGATGGCAAGCCACTGACCGTCAAGGTCAAAATGGAAGTCCACACTTGTGAAGGGTTCAGCGGCCACAGCGATAGGAAGCAGCTGTTGAGATTCGCGGAGAGGGTGACGCCAAAGCCCCACCGGATAATATTGTGCCACGGCGAGAACGAGAAGGCCATTAACCTAGGCTCAAGCATAGAAAAATACTATAAAGCCCCCGTAGACGTGCCCAACTTCCTAGACTCCATTAGAATACGCTAGGGACCTGTTACTGGGAGCGGACCTCCATCTGGGATGGAACCTTATTCGGACCTCGAATCATATCAAGCCCGCTCCTCTTAGCTTGTTCCATATTTTGTCACCAACGTAATGCAGGTTTTCGATGACCTTGCCTCTCGACATGGACGCTAATTCTGACTTATCGACTAGTGCGACGCCTACGCAAAGCGGTCTTTCACGCCTCTCATCGACTACGACTACCAAATCGCCCCTCGCAAAGTCTCCTTCAGCCCTGACTATGCCGGGGGCCATCACGTCGGCCCCGTTGACTATGTGTTTGACAGCCCCAACGTCTACGACTACCTTTGGCAGTTCTATCGCTCCATCCATCAAGGCCTTTATCGAAGGAATCAGCTTGCCGGAAACCTCTACAACAAGAGGTTTTCCGTCTAAGACGTATACGACCTCGTTTTTGCCCAGTTTGACGACCTCCCACTTAGACTTAACGTCCAAGGATCTCTTTAGCCTCAAGGCCTTCTCGATGGTTAACGCGACCTCTTTAGCCTCGCTCTTGCTCAAGACATGCCTATGCGCCCTAGACACGGCTACCGTCTTAAGCTAAGCTTTAAATACATATATCCTTATAAGCTAAAGCGAAAAAGGCTGAAAGGCTGGGCCCCTTATGTCAGAGACGACGTTAACGATATTGGCTTCATCGATAGGTAACCAAATATTCGTTAGACTTAAGGGCGGTAAGGAGTTTAGGGGGAGGCTGAAGAGTTACGATCAGCACTTGAACATAGTTCTCGAGGACGCCGAAGAGCTGAGGCAAAACGGCGAGCCCAAGAAGCACGGCTTAATACTAATAAGGGGCGACAGCATAGTCCTGATAAGCCCTGTGCCTAAGAGCTAGGGGGCTGAATCGTGGTCAAGGGGACGACGTCCTTCGGCAAGATGAACAAGGGGGCCACGCACATCA
>CAZLVJ010000035.1:0-8616 GCA_964562935.1 uncultured Nitrososphaerota archaeon | reverse complement strand
CCGCCAAGAGCTCCCTTATCCTATGTCCGCGCACGGATTCGCCGAACAGCTCGAAGCACACGGCTTTAGTATACAGTTGCATTGCTTGTTCAGCAAAGAAAACGGCCAAATCGGGGTCCTCAACTGATAGAGCCTCGCGTAGAAAGGTCCTTGCTCTGCGCTTCAGCTTGCTAACGTATTCGCCACTCAACTACGTACCTCCGGCCACGGACAAGCCCTCTCTACTTACTAAAATCCTCGACTGCTATAAAAGGGCGTGGAGAAGGCCTCCTTAGAGCTCAGTCCCTCACTACGAAGGCCCCCTCCCCCAGTAGATGGTAACCATCACGTAGGGCCCTCGTGATGGGCAAGCGCCGAGGAACCCTCAAGGCCTAAGGTCAAGAGCGAGGGGCCATGAGAGGGCGGTCTGATGAGCTTGACGCGTTGGCCTTTTGAAGAGGAGGCCTTGGCGCCTACCTCGAGCTGAGCGACAGAGGTCATGGAGATAGGGGTGTAGCCTGGGAAGTGCGACCTCATGGGACAAATGATGGAGGTCGTAGCCGAGGCAGTCTCGATGGGAGCGGGCTAGCGCGTGAAAGCCCTTAATCATAGAGTTCGGCGCCAAGCTACGTTGCGCCGAAAGCGATTTCTCTTTTCAGGACTATCAGTCGATTAGAGGTCCTGGGGATGTCTGCTCTCGTGATGGTAGATCACGAGTCTCTCAAGAACTTCGTTAGGAGCGTCTTATCCCGTGTAGGATTTTCCGTTGAAGACGCCGAGATAACGGCCGACCACTTGGTCCACGCGAACTTAAGGGGCGTGGAGACTCATGGCGTCATGAGGTTGCGAGACTACATCAATAGCATAAGGCGATCCCTCATCAAGGTCTGCGGGGACTACGTGGTGGAGCGCGATGAGGGACCTATCGTCAAGGTCGACTGCAGGTGGTGCTTGGGCATTCCGGTGGCGTACAAGCTGGCCAAGCTGGCCGTGGAGAGGGCTAGGCGCTATGGCCTAAGCGTGATCGGCTGCCGCAACTTAGCACACGTGGGCATGCTGGGCTACTACACCGCGATCATGGCTCGTGAGAGAATGATAGGCTTCATGATGGCAAACGTCTTCCCGATGGTAGCCCCTCTGGGAGGGGCTAAGCCGCTCTTCGGAACCAACCCCGTGAGCATAGCGTTTCCAACGTCGGACAGCCCTATCGTCATAGACATGGCCATGAGCTCCATACCTTGGGGGGAGGTCTTAGTCGCAGCCAGTAGAGGTGAGGGGATACCAGAGGGGGTGGCCATCGATAGAGAGGGCCGAGTCACTACCGACCCTGCCAAGGCGTGCGCCCTGTTGCCCTTCGGAGGGCACAAAGGTTACGCGCTACTTCTCGCAGTTGAAGTCCTCGCTGGGATCCTGGGGGGCGGTGTGCTGAGCGTCCAAGTGCCCTCGTTTCCGGGCAGTCAGGGAGGGGTGCTGTTGGGAGCGGTAGACCCCTCCAAGTTCCTCAGCTACGAGGAGTACATAACGTTGGTGAGCTCGCTAATCAAGGAGATAAAGAGCTCTCCGAGGGCCCCCGGAGTCGAGGAGATCTTGATACCAGGAGAGCGCGGGGAAAGGACAGTGAAGAAGAGGATTAGAGAAGGCATCCCCTTAGACTCAAGGACTTGGGACATGCTTAACGACTTGGCGAAGGAGCTGGGGTTGGAACCGCCTAAGCCCAAGGATGCTTAGGCTCTAGGCTTAGGAGGCTGGATACCTCGAGAGAGGACGTCCTGCCCATACCTCTTACAGTTGAGGAGGAGCTCCAGAAAGCTCTGGAGAAGAGCGTGGAGGAGAAGAGGCGGCTGTTGAGAAGGTTGGAGAGTGCTTAGCGAGAAGCCCTACGATGCGAGCGCAGTCGTAGACCTCGTTTGCGTAAAGACTATAAAGTCGTGCCTGGAGCGGTATTGATCATAACTGTCGTCGAGCGGCTCCAGCGCTGAATTACGTACACAGAGCCCTCCATCCTACGAAAAGCGACCGCGCCAAGGCCATAGAGCTCCAAGTTAAATTGCGTAGGAGGATGCCGTTGCCAGCCACGGACTTGATAGTAGCGGCGATGGCCATTAACAACGAAATGGTCCTAGTGACGCTAGACGAGCGCTTCTAAGTCATCAGAGAGGTGGAACCTAAGCTACGGCTAGCGGCATCGTAAGTGCTGGCAATGGATGAGCGACGAGGCCTAGCGCCGTCAAGGTGCCCTAACTCGGCTTCTGCGTTCGCCGCGCTTCGATTCACGGGACGCCGAGCGCGCCCTCAACCTCCTCTCCACTTCTCCAGCGACCCAGTAAGCCCTCTCATCGCCTCCCATGGAGGCCCAAATGAAGGACACGTACTCGTCGACGGCCCTCGAGTAGTCCCTGAAGGTCGTTAAGAACTCCTTGAAGCTTATCGTGGTCCTCGAGCCGTCCTCGAAGAGTATGGTGACGTACCAGCCCTTCCTCGAGATCCAGGCCCTTATCGCGCGCCCCATCTCCTTCCCTTCGCCGAGAGCCCTCATTCGCCACCCTACCTCTGCCCTTATTACCCTTTTCACTCCCGCCCAGCGCGTAGAGCGGCGATGCTAAGCAGGCTGGGTGCCTCAAAGAGGTGCCGTGAAGAGGTCCTTTACGTGCAAGAGGGCTCGGACGATCTCTAGCATGATGTGGGGACGAAGGCAGGAAAGCCGTGAGGCTGATAGGACCTCGCCTTCCGCGCATGTTTGAGCGAAACATTTAATAAGAAACGTCGACACCTTTGTGCTGACGATTATGAAATTGAATAGAGCCTTGACCTTAACGGGCGCATGCCTCCTCTTGCTTCTGATTTCGGCACTAATTCCGCTGTCCATCGCCTCAGCAGAGGCCAACGACGAGATGCCGAGGGAGTGGTACGGCAAGAGGAAGGTCGTCGACAAGTTCGGCAAGTACACGAGGGTCGTCCTGATCCACTACGAGAGCTCCGTCGTGGACGTCGGCGACCCTGACAAGGACGGGTCGAGCGACGGCTACGAGCTCTTGGGGGTCTGGTGGAACCTCAGCAAGTACCCCAACGGCGTCCCTTACGTGATAAACCCCAGCTGGGCGGTCAAGAGCTATGGGCTGAAGGCGGATGACGTGGTCAGGGAGATAAAGTACGCGCTAGAGTCTTGGGACCTCGCGGTCGACCTCTCCGACTGTGAGGTGGACTACGTCGTCTACCCCGACTATGAAGACGTTGGTTACAAGACCGATGCGAGCTACACGATCAACTTGTTCAACGACGACCCGAAGGTGGACTACAAGGCGAGGGCTAGCACGAGCTACCCGGACTACAAGAACGTGATAACTTGGGGTCGAGCCCAGCGTGGCGTGGTGGCCTACGCGATAATATGGTACGACAGCAACACGGGGGAGATAGTCGACGCAGACATGGTCCTCAACTCCTACTACAAGTGGGGGATAGCTGACGGGGACGAATCCACCGTCAACTTCAAAGACAAGTTCGACATAAGGAACATAGTGACCCACGAGGCTGGGCACTGGTGCGGCCTCGACGACTTGTACGACTCTGCGTACTCCGCCATGACTATGTACGGCTATGCGAGCTACGGAGAGGAGATAAAGAGGACCTTGGAGCCGGGGGACGTAGCAGGAGTTCAGGCAGTCTACGAGAGCTGGAGGCTGACGTCTTAAAACCCTTACGCCATTTTTTATGATGTGAGGCCCTCCTTTCACCGTAGGCTAGCTTGGCGCCGGAGCGTTGCGTCAATGAGCCGTCGAGCGCAAAGGGCTAATGCTAGATGTACCACCTTCCTTGCAATATTTACAAATGGGGGTCAGCACAATCGAGGCCATGTTCCCCCTATCGCTGACGGGGGTTGACGGATCCAGCACTGCCTCTGAGTCCTTCTCGACAGGGGCACTCTCGCCAGTTAGCGAGGACTCGTCGAGCTCAAGGTCCTCTGTCTCGATGAGCCTTAAATCAGCTGGCACCCTATCCCCTTCCTTCAATACGACGACGTCCCCCTGGCACCAAGTACTTCGCCTCGATCTCTATCTCAGTCCCACCTCGGATGACCCTGCACCTCGGCGAGGCCATCCTCTTCAGCAGTTCGAGGGTTTTCTCCGCTCTATATTCCTGCACGAACCCGAAGGCCCCCATGATCAACACTACCACTGAAATGGCAATGGCGTCGACGACCTCTCCGAGCAGAGCCGATATTATGGTGGCTATTATCAATATGCCGACGAGGAACTTGGCGAATTGGCTAGCAAGCATAGCAATTGGGCTCCTCTTCTTGCCCTTGACCTCGTTCAATCCGTAGACTTTGAGCCTCTCCTCGACTTCGTCATGCGATAAGCCCTTGACAAGGTCCGTCTTTAGCAGTTTCAGTGCCTCTTCCTTGCTCACGGCGTGCCATTCGCGGGCTCCATCGATGTAGGCCACGCAGTCTCCACCGCTTCATCGAACTCTATCGTCTCATACGCCTTTGTCTCGCGAGTGTGCAAAGAAACAAAGCTTATTCGTCAAATCACGTCAAGTAAATGGCGCCCTTGGAGTTGAGGAGATCCTAATACCAGGAGGACGTACCCTTAGACGCTAGGACTTGGAGCTTGCTTAACGACCTGGCGAAGGAGCTAGGGGCTAGAGCCTCCTAAACTTAAGGGCGCATAAGTCTTGGGCCTTTACAAGCCCATAAAGAGGCTTTCCCGCTTTAGCTGGTCGAGGGCATCGCAATACCTTCAAGGAGCGTAGAGGTCTCGCAACGTCCAATCGGCCTTCGAGAATTCTCAGCGCTTTCTCGCGGAGGAGCTCAACGACATGATTCTGAACATCAATCTCTCAGGCTACAACGCTCGGGCTGTGACGGTTAGGTGGGCCTTAGTGGTCCAAGTCGAGCCCTCGAGACAAGCCCCGGTCATCTGGCCGTTACGCACCGCGGGCGCGTTAAGGCTGTTGTGTTCTACAACGTTCGGCGTGGCCGAAGGCCTCGAATGCGATGCGCAGGAAGGAGATTAAGGTTAGCGAGGGGCTCGTGACAGCGCTGGCTCGTATCAGCTTGACGCGGTCTCGTGATTGATCGACGCCTTGGCTTGTGAGGGTGTGCTTTATCTTTAAGCAATAAACAAATCGTAGTGGCGCCGGGCTTAAGGTCTTGCGGGGGTGCGAGGCCATTAACAACTACTACGAAGTGATCGAAGAAAACTTGAAGAAGCTTATGCCGGGGTGGCAGAAGAGGTACATCGAGAAAACCAAACGTAGCAAAGAGCTCTTCGAAAGGACCCTCAAGACCCTCCCAGGTGGCGTGACGTATGCCATAAGGTTCTTTGAGCCATATCCGCTCTACGTCGTTAGGGCCAAGGGCTCTAGAGTGTGGGACGTAGATGGGAACGAGTACGTGGACTTCTGGATGGGACACGGGGCGCACGTCCTCGGCCATGCGCCAGACTTTGTCGTCGAGGCGGTCATGGAGGCCTCCAAGCGCGGCACCCACTTGGGCTTCGAGAACGTCTATGCTCTCGAGTACGCAGAGTTCTTGACCAAGGTCCTGCCTGGAGTGGAGATGATAAGATTCACGGCAAGCGGTACTGAGGCAAACATGTACGCCCTCAGGCTCGCGAGGGCTTACACGAAGAGGAGCTACGTCGTGAAGATCGAGGGAGGGTGGCACGGCGGATACGACGCCCTCCTCACGCACGTTAATTTAGCCGGAGGTCCGGAGTCGGCTGGCCTGCTCGAGGAGTACGTCAAGTACACGTTGGCAGTGCCATTCAACGACCTTAACTCTATGGAGTCTCTATTGAAGAGTTACCCAGTCGCAGCCATAATAGTCGAGCCCGTTCTTGGAGCCGGCGGTTGCATACCGCCTGAAGAGGGGTACTTGAAGGGCCTCAGGGAGCTGGCCGACGAGCATGGAGCCCTCCTCATATTCGATGAGGTGATAACCGGATTCAGGCTGGCCTTGGGCGGGGCCCAGGAGTTCTTCAACGTCAGCGCAGACGTGGTCGTCTACGGGAAGGCAGTTGGAGGCGGCTATCCGTGCGCAGGAGCCTTCGGCGGCAGGGCTGAGGTCATGGAACTCTTAGACCACATCAAGCACCCAGACCCCACCTCTAGGCCACAACACGGAGGGACCTTCACGGGCAACCCGATAAACGCCGTGGCTGGCCACGTGCTGATCAAGTACTTGGCCGAGCACAAGGACCTCTACGAGCGCGCGAACAGGTTGTGGGGCTGGATCAGGGGAGAGATGGACAAGGCGTGTGAGGAGTACGGCGTAGCTTGCTGGACCACTGGGGCAGGGAACATGACCGGGATCCATTTCACGAAGACGAGGCCGAGGAGCTTCGATGAAGCCAAGAACCTCAGGTGGAGCAAGACAGTCGAGAAGGCCCTACACCTCTACATGAGAATTAATGGCGTCCTGTATCTGACGGAGACGTCGATCCACTTATTGCCAGCACTCAATCAGTCTGAGGAAGAGGCGAAGATGTTTCTTGAGCTCTTCAGGCAGTTCTTGGAGGAGGTGACCAGGAGGACCTGACCCTGCCTTCGTGAGAGCTCTTGAGGCTCTCCAGCAAGGAGAGCGGTTAATGCCCCATAGCTCAAGGCTTCGTCGAAGGCCCACCACTCAATACGGGCATCGTGTGAGCGTGTGAGGTCGTGGCCTACACGGCCGACGCCTTTGCGACTCAAACGCCGCTTAACCCTTCTTGACTAATCCACCGCTCCCACCGCGCTACGTGCTCTCTTAACGCCTAGCCCTGGACTTCCCGTTGCTGGTTCGCTCCACGTACGCATGAAAAGAGAGTGGTTGGGGGTTCTCGAGCGAGCCGAGCGCGTCTAGAGGACCTTCCTCTTCAGCTTCTCGTTCAATATCATCCAAGCGTCTGGCACAGTCATGGGCTCCGCTATGTTAACTGGCACGGGGTACCTCACGCCCTTCTCGTACCCCGCCTTCCTGAGGGCGTCGACGATGCCTGAGATCATCTCCCTCGGAATTGTGAAGACCAGTTCGTCGTCCTGCGTCGTCCCGAAGAACCTGTCCCCCGGGCCCGGCACGACCAAGCCGGGCTTCCTCGTCAAGAAGGTCCTCAGCGCTCCCTCTATGCAGCTTGCGCCGAGGGCTGAGAGCGGCGTGGTCACGTGCTCGCCGGTCTTGTACACTGTGGCTTGGATGAGCCTCATCGCTTGGGCCGAGTTGCAGTAGACCATTACGAGGTCCGGCTCTACCTTGGTCCACGCGAGCGGAGAAACGACGATCCCTTTATACCTCCCGGGCTCCAGCATCGGCCTCGAGGCCAAGGCCTTCCGCGCTATCTCCTCGGTCTCGTAATAGCCCATAGCCATGAAGGCCTTCAACGGCGCGCTGGGGTCCTCGAGCTCCACGAAGCCGTAGGCCACGAGGTTCGGGACGCACTTCATGTCGTCCACCGTCAAGCCGACGGTCCACCCTATCCTCCTAGACATGGCGAAGCCCTGGCACATGGTCACCCTCATTTTGAGGAGACTGGGGCGTCTAGTGCCCTCAGGGAACTCCCCCTCGTCTCTGACGAGCCTTATGGCCAAGGGGAAGTACTGGAGCCTAAGGACGTCCATTAAGGTCTTGCCCAGCTCTCGGTATTGGGCCAAACCTTCCACGAGAATCTCCAGAAAAAGGTTTGCGACATAATTTTTAAAGCTTGTTTGCCGGGAACGTCGTGACGGCCTTTACGTGTAGCGCGAGGACGGTCGCATCAATTCAGGGTCTTTGAACCTCTACCGCTACGTCATTGCAAGGAAGATGCGCTCTCTCCACGATCTCGAGGGGAGGAAGGGCCTCCGGTCCACATCCGGACCTCGGAGGCGACTTAATGCTATGACACCACAATTCGCGCCGGCATAGCCGTGGCGCGCTCCAGCCTCGTACGGCGGTCCAAAAGACGCAAAAGGCTTATAACTGAATCACGGGGAGGACACCATGTGCCAAAGACGAACCGAAAGGTCTTGGTCTTGTTGATAACACTAGGGGCCGTCGCGACGGCCATCCTCGCAAGCGGCTGGTACTCGTTACAGCAAGGCTTGCTCCAGCAGATGGGTGGCGCGCCGACAGGAGGGCTCGCTCCAGGGGCATTGGCCCCGGACTTCACCTTGACCGACTTGGACGGGAACGCAATTTGCCTCGGCGACTTCAGGGGCAAGGTGGTCCTCATAGACTTCATGGCCACTTGGTGCGGGCCTTGCAGGCAACAAATGCCCCACCTCAAGGCCGTTTGGGAGAAGGAGGAGTACAAAGGCAAGGTAGTCATCATCTCGATAGACGTGGACCCGAGGGTACCAGTTGAAGACCTCGAGAGCTATCGCCAGGGCTACCCCTACGCCACGTGGATCTGGGCCAAGGACACGGCCGAGCAGGGGGTGGCCATCTCTTATGGGGTGAGGGCCATCCCCACAATAGTCATAATAGACCAGGAGGGCTACGTCATGTTCGTGCACGTCGGCGTGACGGACGCCTCGACCTTGATTCGAGAGATCGACAGCCTCCTCGGCCGAGCTGGGTGACGCCCTTGTCCCTCGACGTCCCTGGGCTGGCGCTCGTCTTCTCTACTGGCGCGCTGGCCCTCTTCTCGCCCTGCAGCTTCCCGATGCTCCCCGGCTACG
>CAZLVJ010000034.1:0-9049 GCA_964562935.1 uncultured Nitrososphaerota archaeon | reverse complement strand
CTATATCCACACGTGTGGCGGAGTATGCGCCTTTAAACTCAACGGTTGTGTTTATTTCATTGACAAGCAGCCCCCTATTGCTCTCTAAGCAGTCGACGCCGACGACCTCGCCGTTTATCGCTTTAGCGGCTTTTAAGACTAGCTCCTCTTGGTCGTCGCTGAGCTCGCAGGCCTCGGCCCTTCCCCCTAGGGCCACGTTGGTCCTCCACTCTCCTGGCGGGGCATAGCGGTATATCGACGCAACAACGTCGTCACCTATCACTACTGACCTTATGTCCCTCGAAGGCTTGTCTATGTACTCTTGCATGTAGAAGATGTTGTGGAGGATGGGTTCCAAGTACTCTCTGTGCTCGAATATCGCCTTTGCGTGCTCGTAGTCTTTCAAGAGCGCCAGCAACCTGCCCCAGCTACCGACGACGGGCTTTACGACTGCTGGAAGCCCCATCTCACTCAAGGCCTGCAAGGCCCCTTCGGCCGTGAACGCGACTACGAACTTAGGCGTTGGTATCTCAGCCTTCACGAGCTCTAATGAAGTCAGAAGCTTGTCGCCACCTATCAGCAACGTGCGAAAGGAGTTGACGACCCTTAAGCCCTCGGCCTCTAGAATGGCCGTCCAGTAGAGCCCTCTGTAATGGCTCACGCACCTGTTCAGCACTATGTCGCCGACGTCCCTCAACTTCCCGAGAACGGCTACCTTGACCTTGGCGTCGATCATCTCCACGTCGACGCCCCTCGACTTGAGGGCGTCTAAGATTGCCTTCTCCTCCCACCTGAGCCTGTCGTAAAGCAACACCACCTTCAATTCACGCCACCCCAAGCCTCTTAGCCTCGCTCTCCATCACGACATCAATTTCCTCCATGACCTTCCTCATGTCAGAGAGGGCCTCTGAGTCCCTTAATAGCTCAAGCCTACGTTTATTGATCATGTAATTGACTGACTCCCGCGACGGCCCTCCGGTGACTTTGCACCTCGCGATGCAAACTTCAGGGCTGAGGCATTCCCTGAGCAATTGCTCATCGACCTTTATCGCTATGCCTTCTTGCCTCGCGGCCTCCTCAAGCATTTGAGGGGTTATCTCGCGAGGACTTAAGCCCTTGTCAACTGCTTCCTTTACCAGCCTGCCAACAATTCTATGAGCGATCCTAAACGATAAGTTGAAGCGCTTGACCAGCTCGTTTGTGAGCTCGGTCGCAGTTGAAAAGCCAAGCTCCGTGGCCTCGTACATTCTCCTCACGTCGAACTCCAGCCCCTCGACCGCACCCCTCATGATCCTCAAAGCCCTCAAAGCCTCTTCAATTGATAGCCATACGGGAGGCGTGACCTCTTGCAAGTCTAGGTTGTAGCTCATCGGCAACCTCTTTAAAATGTCCAAGGCCGATAAGAACATCCCTATGACGTGGGACGCCCTCGCCCTCACGACCTCCGCCACTACTGGGTTCTTCTTCTGGGGCATGATGCTACTGGTAGAGGAGTAGGCGTCAGGGAGCTCCACGAAGCCGAACTCCCACGAGCTCCAAAGGATCAGTTCCTCGGCCAGCTCGCTTAAGTGGGTCATTATCATCGTCGCGGCAAAGGCGGTTTCGATCATGAAGTCTCTGTCAGAGACGGCGTCCATGGTGTTCTCCTGCACTCTCGAGAAGCCTAAGAGCTTCGCCACGTACTCCCTGTCCAAGTTGAAGCTACTGCCAGCGAGAGCCGCGCTACCCATGGGGCTTTCGTCAATCCTGCGATAGATATCTAAGAGCCTGTGGAAGTCCCTCTCGAACTTGTCGTGGTAAGCGAGCAAGTAGTGCGCGAGGGTCACGGGTTGCGCATGCTGAAGGTGCGTATAGCCCGGCATTATGGTGTTGACGTGTCTCTCAGAGAGGCTCAGCAACACCTCCCTCAACTTCAATAGCTCGGACGCCAGCTCTACGACAAACCTCTTCGCCCTCATGCGCAGGGCCGTCGCGACTTGATCGTTCCTGCTCTTGCTCGTATGCAGCTTGCCCCCTATTTCCACTCCAACCTCTTTAACAACCTCCTCCTCGACGCACATGTGAACGTCCTCTAGCTCTCGCTTGAGCTCAAAGCCCTGCAGGAGCCTCCTCAAAACCTTGTAAATCGCTTTGCCGTCTTCTTTATCGAGGATCCCTTGCTTTACTAGCATCAATAAGTGCGCAATGTTGACTCTTACTACGTCTAATGCTATCCTATCATCAAAGCCTATGGATGAAACGTACTGAGTAGCCTCAATGCTTGGGGCTTTGGCCCTCGCCCCCCACATCAGGCTCAGCTTTACCACCTCTCGACCTGGCGAGGTAGGTCTGTAACCCCCATAGCTCTATGAAGCCCTTGGCGAGCTTTTGATCGAACTTGCTCCACTCCTCGTACGTTGCCAAGTCTAGCTCGTAGAGGGAATGAGGAGACCTTCTCCCCACGACCATTACGTTGCCCTTGTAGAGCTTCAGCCTCACCTCGCCCTCGACTCTCTCTTGAGTCTTGTCGATGAAGGCGTCGAGGCCCTCGCGTAAGGGGTCGCACCACAAGCCCTCGTATACCAACCTGCTCCACCTGTCGTCGACAATCGACTTGAACTCCAGCTCGTGCTTCGTAAGAGTCATCTTCTCCAAGTCCTTGTGGGCCTCGATTATGCACACGGCTGCCGGGGCCTCGTAAACCTCCCTGCTCTTTATTCCGACGACGCGGTCCTCTATGTGGTCTATCCTGCCCACTCCATGTCGCCCGGCCAGCTTGTTCAGCTCGATTATCAAGTCCTTAAGCTTCATCTTAACGCCGTTGAGCATCGTCGGCAAGCCGTCTTCGAACGTCAAAGTCACGTAAGCGGGTTCGTCAGGCGCCTTCGCCGGATTGACGGTCCATTCAAATGCGTCTTCGGGCGGCTCAGCGTAAGGATCGTCCAGGGGGCCGCACTCAATCGACCTTCCCCATAGGTTCTGATCGATGCTGTAGGGCTTGTCCTTTATCGGAATGGGAATGCCCTTCTTCCTAGCGTACTCGACTTCCCTGTCCCGGGTCAGCCCCCACTCCCGGACTGGAGCTATGATCTTTAAGTGAGGGGCTAAGGCCTTGACCGTCACCTCTATCCTGACTTGGTCATTACCCTTACCAGTGCACCCGTGCGCTACAGCATCGGCACCCTCTTTCAAAGCGACTTCGACGAGCTTTTCGGCTATGAGCGGCCTAGAGAGGGCGCTGGCAAGTGGGTATTTGCCCTGATACAAGGCATTTGCCTTTATAGCTCGCGCGACGAATCTCTCTGCGAATTCGTCCACGGCATTTATGGAGTAGTGCTTGTAGACCCCCAGAGCCTTGGCCTTCTCCTCTACGGCCTTGAGATTCTCCATCTGCCCTACGTCTAGGGTTACAGTTATGACCTCGGCATCATACTTCTCCTGGAGCCACTTGATGGCAACTGAGGTGTCCAACCCTCCTGAGTATGCCAGCACCACTTTCATGGTTCCTCTACTCTCAAGTGGAGATAGGGAGAAGCTTAAAAGACGACTTATATAAACATTTCTTCCCTTTAAGGAATCCTCAGTTTTAAGTAAAATAACAATTAAGAACCCTCAGGATATTTAACGGGAAATGTTTAAGATGACCGACAGCGAGCTAGATTGCGGTGCGAGATGAAGGGCTGCCACGTAGTGGTCTTCATCACGTTCCCCTCAAAAGAGGAAGCGTACAAGGTTTCGAGGAAGCTGGTTGAAGAGAAGCTGGTTGCCTGCGTGAACGTCGTAGACAAGGTCCGCTCGCTCTTCATATTCCAGGGTAAATTTGAGGAGTGCGACGAGGCTTTGGCCGTGATCAAGACTAGGCTCGAAGCCCTTCAACGCCTCATAGAAGTGGTCAGGTCCATGCACTCGTACAGCGTCCCGGAGATAATAGCGATGCCGATCATAGCTGGCCACGAGGACTACCTCAAGTGGGTCGACGAGAGCGTAAAGGTGTGAGCGATTGCCGATTAAGGGGCTAGTGATAGACCTAGACGGTAGCGTGTACGTAGGGGATAAGCCGATAAATGGCGTCCCCCAAGCCCTAGAGGAGCTGAGGTCCAAGGGCATAAAGTTGCTCTTCTTGACGAACAACGCGACCAAGACGCCTCGAGAGTACCTCGAAAAGCTCGAGGGCATGGGGATTAAGGCCTCGATCGATGAGATACTGACCTCGAGCGTGATAGCGGCCTCCTACATCAGAAGAGCTCGCGGGCCGTCGAGGATCTTCGTGGTGGGCACCAAGGCTTTAGAGGAGGTTCTAAGGTCTTACGGTCACGAGATAGTGACCTCCAACTCCGACGTGGTGGTGGCGGGACTGGACTTCAACTTCAATTACCAGAAGCTCGCAAGGGCCTCGAGGGAAATAAGGCGGGGCGCCAAGTTCGTGGCTACCAACACTGACGCGACCCTACCGCTAGAGGGCGATGTCATGCCCGGCGCGGGCTCTATAGTCAAGGCCATAGAGGTAGCCTCGGGGGTAAGGCCATTAGTGGTTGGGAAGCCCTCTAGAATAGCCATGAAAGAGGCCCTCATGCGCTTGAGATTGGGGCCTAGCGAGGTCTTGGTCGTGGGGGACAGGCCCGAGACCGACATTAAGATGGGCAGGAGGTTTGATTGTCTGACAGCGCTCGTATTGACCGGCGTAACTAAAGAAGCGACCCTCGAAGGCCTTCCTGAAGAGCTCAGGCCCCACTTCGTGATTAGGAGTCTAGCTGAGGTGCCAAAGCTTATTGAAAAGCAAGATAAATGAATAACGAATTATGGGCTTGGAGTCATTGCTCCCTCTTCTTGGGCGTGCTCACGCCTATTTCGTAGACGTAGATCTTGTGATCACACCAGTAGTCTCTCACGTTTTCAACGCGGACGGGTTTCCAACCAGGGACCTCGAAGTCGTGGGACACGACCCTAGCGCCGACCCTTAACTCCCTTTCGAGTTTGGGCCTCAACTTTTCGTTGACGGTAGTCAACAAGTACAAGGTCACTACGCTCGCCTCGCTTACGCTTACTTGGAAGAAGTCCCCGTTTATGACCTTGACCTTCCCCTCAAGTCCGTCAAGCTTGATCCTCTTTAATATCTGCTCGTAGAGCTCCTTCCTTATCTCTACCCCCACAGCTCTAGCCCCGAACTCCTTCGCCGCCATGATTATTATCCTGCCATCGCCGGCCCCTAAGTCGTAGACTATGTCGTCGGGACCTACTTTGGCCAGCTCAAGCATTTTTCGAGCGACGTGCTCTGGGGTGGAGACGAAGGGTACGTCGACCACTTCAAACCCCTCTTAAACGACTAGGGCCTACCTAAATTTATTTTGTTTCTAGCCTTGCTTTTTACGCCATCAAGGACGCGTTAGTGGGGTTGAAAATCAACGCACTCATCGCGGGAAGGGAGAGGCAAATTAAAAAGTATCCTCTGTCACTCCTCTTTGAGGGTTGCAGATTGATGTATCAACCCGATCGAGCCTTCCTCAAGAGCCTATTGGAGTGGGTCGAGAGCCAGAAGAAAGCACTCGAAGGGGCTAAGGAGTCTCTGAAGGAACTGGAAGGAGCCGACAGGTTAATGCTTATATTAGCCTCGCGGAACGCCTGCTATCACATAGCGAGGACTATAAGGGGCTTTGACAGCTGGCTCCAGAACCCCATGGTAATCGGCCTCATGCCCCTCGAGATGGCCAAGGAGGTCCAAGAGAAGCTCTACGAGATAATGTTCACGCTGATGGAGTTCGACATAAAGCACACAGGCGAGTTCGTCGACCTCCTCTCAAAGCTCATGGACGAGGGCAAGTTGCCGAAGATACTCTTCGAGAAGGCGGAGAGGAAAGAAGAAGGACGCAGGCTCCCCTACATGTTCTAAGCCCTTTTGACGCACTCGCCAAACGCGAGGACTTGTTCAGGCTCCTCAAACACCGGCAAGCCCACTACAATGGTAACGCCACAATCCCTCAACCTCCTTATCTTCTCGACGACCTCGTCTCTCGAGCCGTAAATGCTCAACCTCGAGACGGCTTCTTTAATGACCTCTACTAGCTTGGGCGAGGCTCTCGCCATCGCAAAGGTTTGGGGGACCTCGAGCCCCATGTTGGATAACCGCTTCCTTAACCACTTCCTCCTTAAAGCATAGTCAGCCAACGCCCTCACCACATCTAACTGGGGTTTGTCAATGGCGTAGGGCACGTAAACGGCCCCCTCAAAGCCCCAAGCCGAACATCTTTCTATCAGATCGAACTTCTCCTCGTCGTACAGGAAGAACGGCATTACGTCAGGGTAGGATTTGAGAACGTCGTCTAAACTCTTCTCCATGCCCTCGACTCCTAGGAGCACTTTTGCAACTCTTCCACGCACTTGCTCCAAGACCCTCTTGACGGACTTGTACGCGCTTTGCGAAGCCTCGTCGCTTTCTAAGTAGGATCTGTTCCCAGCTACCACGCATAGCCCTGCGTTTCCGAATTCTTCGATCACTGGGACGTAGAGGCTTAGTAGCTGATCTATGTCTCGACGCCTCGCAGCCAAGGTTACGAAGGTCTTGACGCTGGGGTAGAGCCCTAGCAACTCCTCCAGCTCGCTCGGGCTCGGATCGTTAACTCTCCACTCAGCGTCTATTACGTGGACCCTTAAACCAGATTGTGAGACAAGCCTCGCAGCCTTGAGTGTATTTGCTATTTGTTCGCCTACGTCTGGACCAAACCTGCTCCTCTTAGTCGCCTTCCCCCCAATCAGCATCCATTACACCTTAATAGAGCCCTTAGAGACAGCTTTAACTCGAAGGCTTAAAAACAGTGTGGGAGCGATGAGCGCGATAGAACTCTACGTGGTCAAGACTCCTTACAGGTTCTTCGAGCTCGAGAGGGCCGTCGATGAAGCCAGCTTGGTGTTGCTAGGCTTCCCTTACGACTCCACCTCAAGCTTTAGGGTCGGCTCTCGCTATGCCCCTCAGCTGTTGAGGGTATACTCGTCTGCCATTGAAGGCTACGTGTGGGAGTTGGGAATCGAGATAGCGGAGGCTAAGATAGCCGACGCTGGCGACTTGATCGTAGTTTACGGGGACACTGCGACGACCCTCAAGAGGCTCGCGGAGGTCGTCGAAGCCTTTAGGTCACAGGGGAAGAAAGTGGGTGTGGTGGGCGGCGAGCACACGCTGACGCTCGGCTCGATAAGCAGCTGTCATCCCAAGTCACTCGTGGTTTTTGACGCCCACTTAGACTTGAGGGACGAATACCCCTATGGCCAGAGGCTGAGCCACGCTACGTGGCTTCGAAGACTCCTCGACAACCCTCCATGCGCCGTCGCTGTCATCGGCGTGAGGGCTACGTCGAGGGAGGAGCTCGAAAATGCGAAGAGGCTCGACCTAGCTTTCTTGACGTTCAAACAGGTGAAGGAGGGAGGGACGAGAATGTTGGACGACGTGCTAAGCACGTTGTCTGACCCCTTGTACGTCAGCGTCGATGTAGACGTGCTAGACCCTGCCTACGCTCCTGGGGTTTCGACGCCAGAGCCCCTCGGCCTCACCCTCCAGGAGCTAGTGGACGAGCTCTGGCTCCTTAAGGGCAGGGAGGTATCGGGCTTCGACGTCGTAGAGGTCTGTCCTCCGTACGACAATGGCTCTGCGTGCATCTCAGCATGCAAAGTACTGATGGACTTGTCAGCGATATCCCTTTTCAGGTCGTAGCTCGCAAGCGGCCCTTGTTCGGTGGCGTTTTAAGCCTGGGTCCTGGGCATTACGGCTCAAGGCCTCGCCTCCTAAGGTAGCGCCTTTGATCCCACGTCTAGGATAACCTTTATAAACTCAGTCAACCTTCGACTCACAGAAGGAGCTGATAGGGGCTGATGAGCGAGACCTGCCCCATATGTGGGCTACCAAAGGACCTCTGCGTCTGTGAAGCTATCGGTCGCGAGCAACAAATCATAAGGATATACCTTGAAAAGCGTAAGTGGGGCCGAGAGGTCACGATCATAGAGGGCATAGACGACAAGAGCTGCGACCTCAAGAGCATAGCTGGCAAGCTCAAGGCCGCCTGTGCTTGCGGAGGGACCGCGAAAAACGGGAAGATAGAGCTACAAGGAGACCACAGGTACAAGGCCAGAGAAATGCTAATAAGCATGGGCTTTCCGCCTGAAAACATAAGCGTCGAGTGACGTTGCCGGCCGACCTCGAGTAGCGCGTGGCGCAGTTACTGTTGGCCTTGTTTATCGCTCTTGGTGGCTATCTCCCTCAGCCTCTCGACCCCTCCTATCCTTTTTATCACGCTCGCCACAGGCCTCGGGACGTACTTCTCCCAATCGTCCCCCTCGATCATCAGTCTCCTGATGTAAGTGGCGTCGTACTTGTCGCGCTCAAACAGCGGTATCTCCCTAACCTCAATGCCCGCCTCTATGAAGAGCCTCCTGACTAGGGGCGAGTTCGAGTAGACTCGCGAGAAAGGGGGGCAGTACTGCTTCACGTGTTGGACCCAGATGGCGTGCTGTCCCACGTCCGGGATCGGAACTATTATGCACCTATTTGTCAGCCCCTCTTCCTCGAGGGTCGCCAGTATCATCTCTATCCTCTCGCCAGCTGTGAAGGGGTTCTCGAAGGTGTGGCTGTACTGGGCCGAGCCTATGGCGATTATGAGCCTCTCCTCGCGCTCGAGAATCCACTTTGTTGCTGCCAAGTGACCTAAGTGGTAAGGCTGAAATCTGCCGACGAAGAGTGCCAGCGACATGAAGCATCACGTGAACAGCTACGAGCTTCACTTGCCCAGCTTTAAAGTTAACCTCACCAACCTACAGCTAGTGAGATGGGCCTGAAGCTGAGCTAGGGTTGCGGCATTTGTTCTTACGTCAGATCGGCGGTAATAGCGCCTCTCCTGGCCTCACAGACTTGAGCATGTTCAGGAGCTCTTGCTGAGTAGGAGCCTTTGAGAGAGCTAGCGGGATCCCCTCGTTTTTCGCTATTATGACGGCCAGCTTGTCCACGGCTTTAGCTCCGTGGAGGACTATGAGGCCAGGCTTTAAGCTTCCGAGACCAGCCTGCATGGCCTTGAGCGCTACGAGGGGCGACCTCCCGGTACTGACCCTTACG
>CAZLVJ010000033.1:0-9776 GCA_964562935.1 uncultured Nitrososphaerota archaeon | reverse complement strand
TGTCCCAGGCGTCGGGCGGACACATGCCCGGAGCTTGATCCCAATAGCCTATGACCCCCTCCTCCTCCAGCTTCCTTATCTCCTCGTCGGTGTAGCCGAGCCACCTCTTAAGAACAAGTCTGTTGTGGTAGCCGACGGGCCTCCCGAGCCACTTCACCTTGGGCGGGGTCGCCGATAGGTGTATTGGGAGGTTAGGTATGTGGACCTTGCCGTACATCCTGTCCTCGAACTCGATCGTGCTTCCTCGCTCCCACCTCCAAGGATCCTTGTAGACATCCAGGTCTGTGAGGACTGGCGCCGCGGGGAAGCCGTAGGCCTTGGCGTAGCTCATGACCTCTTCCAGCGTCTTCGTAGAGGCCCACTTTGATATCAAGCCGTTCAGCTCGCTCATGCATTCCTTGGTCCTCAGCTTGCCTTTGTAGGGGCCCAGCAGGTCCACGTTCATGGCCTTCGAGAGGGCCGACAGTTGCTCCTCGTCCATGATCGCTATCGCTACGAACCTCCCGTCACTCGTGGTGAAGATCCCCGACGCTATAGCGAGCGGATCCACGTTGCCCGTCTTGCCTATCTCCTCGCCCGTGAGGCTCAAGTACGTGACGTCGTAGAAGAACCTGAAGAGGGACTCGGCCTGGGTCGCGTCTATGTACTGGCCCTTCCCCGTCCTCTCTCTGTAGTACAGGGCCGCCAATACTGCGGCCGTAGCCACCATGGCCGGAAAGTAGTCCCCGAAGTAATCTGGCAACTTGTAGAATTCGTCTACGTCCGGCCACCCGGTCTTCATGGCCAAGCCTATTATCCCTTGAGCCGAGACGTCGAAGCTCGGGGCCCGGCTCAGAGGGCCGTACTGGCCGTAACCGCTGCAACTAACGTAGATTATCCTGGGATTGACCTTGCTGAGGTACGCGTATCCGAGGCCCAGCGCATCTAAGAGGCCAGCTCTCAAGTTCTCCACGAAGACGTCCACCTTCGAGGCCAGCTTGAAGAGGATCTCGCGCGCCTTGGCGTTCCTCGCGTCGAGCGTTATGGAGTACTTATTAGCATTGAGCACGAGATAGTGCAAGTTCGCCTTCTTGAACATCCTCATCCACAATGCTCCCACCCTGAACCTGTCCCCCTCCCCTATGGGCTCCACCTTGACTACCTCGGCGCCGAGTCGGGCGAGGACCATACCGACGGTCGGGCCGTAGATGTAGTGCGTCATCTCAAGCACTTTTATGCCTCTGAGGGGAGGGTCGCGCTTCTCCCCGTTCTTGAAAAGCTTCTCGACATACTCGAAGTAGTCGCTCATAGACCTAAATACACCTCTCTGATCCTCTTATCCTTCCTAAGCTCTCCTGGGGAACCCTCCATGACTATTCTGCCGTTTTCGATCACGTAAGCCCTATCGCATATGTCTAGAACTCTATGAGCGTTTTGATCCGCGATCAAGATCGTGATCTTGTAGTAGTCCCTGAGAGACCTTATCGTCCTATAAAGTTCCGAAACTATTTTGGGGGCCAGGCCTAGGCTTGGCTCATCGATCAATAACAAGTTCGGCTTCGACATGAGGCTCCGCGCTATAGTTAGCATTTGTTGCTCGCCGCCGCTCAGCGTCCCAGCAAGCTGCTTCCTCCTCTCCTTCATCCAAGGGAACAACTCATAGATGAACTTCAAGGACTCATGCCTCTTCCTCCAAGCCTCCCCATGGATCGCGCCGAGGAGCAAGTTCTCCTCCACCGTTAAGAAGGGGAAGAGCCCTCTGCCCTCGGGAACTATGAAGAGCCCCTTCTTGATTATCTCATGGGTCTCCTTGCCGTCTATCCTCTCTCCGTCTAGCAGTATCCTGCCGCCCTTTGGCTTAACTATGCCCATTATGGCGTTCAGCGTGGTCGTCTTGCCAGCTCCGTTGGGGCCTATGAGGCCCACGACCTCGCCCCTTTGAACCGTTAGGGATACCCCCCAGAGCGCTTTAACCTTGCCGTACCAGACCTCGAGATCCTCCACCACCAGCACTAAACCATCACCTCTTCGCCCATGTAGGCCTTGATGACCATTATGTCCTTGGAAACCTCGTGAGGAGTTCCGTCGGCAATGAGCTTTCCCTCATTCATCACTAGGACCCTCTCGACGGACCTCATGATTATCCTCAAGACGTGCTCGACCCAAACTATTGTCAGCTTGAACTCCTCCCTAAGCCTCTGCACCAGCTTTGCGACGTTGTCCGCCTCCACCGGGTTGAGGCCCGCCATGACTTCATCGACCATCATAAGCTTGGGGTTCGTTGCTAGCGCCCTGGCGAGCTCCAAGAGGCGCAGCTCGTAGAGGGCCAAGTCCCTGCAGAGCACGTCCCTCTTCCTCAGGAGGCCTACTATGTCTAAGTAATAGAGAGCTTCCATCGCGGCCTCCGCCAGCGTCATCTTCTTCTCCCTAAACCTCCTGCTCCCGATTACCGCGTACGTGACGTTCTGCAGGGCCGTCATGTTGCTTATCAGCCTGGGGATCTGGAACGTGCGGGCTATGCCCAGTTTCACCCTCTCGTTAGGGTCCTTCTTCGTTACGTCCACGCCCTCGAAGACTATCCTCCCACCGTCAGGCTTGTAGAAGCCCGATATCAGGTTTATCAGCGTGGTCTTGCCGGAGCCGTTAGGGCCTATGAGGCCCACGACCTCGCCCCTGCCTATCTTCACAGAGACGTCGTTTACGGCAATTATGCCCCCGAATCTCTTAACCAAGTTGTTCACTTGAAGCATGGCCAACCCTCTACGTCTTCCTCCTCACGCGTATCGTGGGCACGTACTCCCTGTAGCGTGTCTTCCTATATAACCCCCACAGGCCCTCGGGCAACAGGTAAAGGGCGGCTAGCAACACGGCGTAGAGCGCTAGCAACGCCAACCCTCCGACGAAGGGCCTCACTAAATCTCTAGTTAGCACCACGAAGTACGAGCCCAAGGCCGCCCCGTATATCGCGGCCTTGCCTCCGAGGACGCCGCTGAGCAATATGAATATCAAAAGCCAGGGCTCGAGCCACATGGTTCCTGCAAAGGAGCCGTAGTAGTGGGCTATGAGCCAGCCCGAGATGCCCATGACGCCGCACGTCAGCGTGAAGACTATGGACTTTATCTTCTTCGTCTCTATGCCGAAGGAGGCCGCCACGTCCTCGTCTTCGTTGATGACTCCAAACATGAAGCCCCACCTAGACCTGAGTATCTTATCAACTATGACGAGGAGGGCGAGGGCTATGGCGAGGGATATGTAGAAGCACGCAATGTAGTCGTTCATTACGTTGCCAGTGCTCACGAGCCTCGAGATCCCGGGTATGCCCGTCTCGGCGCCAAAGATGTCGACCCGCCAGAAGACGAGCTCGTACAATATGAGCGGTAGAATCATAGTGATCAAGGTGAAGTATATTCCCCTAGATATTATGGTCAGAGGGCTGAGCGCTAGGCCGACGAGGGCCGTGACGGCGAAGGCGGCTAGGAACGTCAGAGCGGGGCTCAGGCCGAAGTTCTTGTTTAGGAGGGCCGCCGCGTAGCCGCCAACGACTACGAAGAAGTGGGGGCCGAAGTTCAACCTGCCGGTCCCTATGGTCTGGAGGGAGTGCGCTATCGCACTAATGGCCACGACGTTGGCCATAAAGAGCGATGAGAGTAAGGACGTTGGACCTATGGGCAGGCCGCGCGGCATGAAGGGTATCAGGAGCGGCAGGCAGATCCACAAGATGGTAGCTATCAACGGATTCCTCCAGTACCTAGGCTCGACGGTCCACTCCAGCCTCCACTTATTGAGTACATGGATTATGAGCCTTCCTCTCCTGGGCTCTATCTTAATCACCATACGGTCTCGGCCCTCGCCAGCCCTCTAGGCTTGAGGGCCAGTATTATCACGACGATTATCAAGCATATTAAGCCGCTAAGCCGATGCTGATAAAAGGCATAGGCCACTATCGAGTGTATGAAGCCTATCACGTAGGCGGCCATGATTGTGCCCTTTAAGTTGCCCAGGCCTCCAAGCACAGCCACCATGATCCCGTAAGCAAAGAGCGTCCAGCCTATGTGCGGGTTTAGAGCCCATACAGGCGCTATGAGCAACATCACTACGCCGGGAGGGATCGACGCAATTATCATAGCCATCACGAACATCAAGTCGAAGTTAATGCCCATAATCTTTGAAAAGAGGTAGCTCTGGCTTATCGCCCTCATAACGAGGCCGGTCTTGGTCTTGACGAAGAAGGCTATGTAAAGGGCTATCATGGCTATCGACACTATAGAGACCAATAAGAACTGGCCGGGGATCTTTAGAGGCTCCATTTCGACCGTTCCGGGAATTATGAGCGTGGGTAAGTACACGCCTGCGGCCTCAGGGTACACCAAGTTAATCGCCTCTTGAACTATTAAGAATGTTAAGAGGAAGGCCGCCAACATGTAGTCCTCCGCCTCCAAGAACTTGTTGGCCACGAACTTGTAGATGACGACCGATATCGCGAACATCAAGGCGAACGACAAGACCATCGAGAGCTCGAAGGGCAATCCGAAATCCCTCCAGAACATCCAAGTGCCATAAGCCGGGATTAAGAAGAGTACCGGATAGGCTATGTAGAAGATCCTCAAAACGCCAGCTATAATGGAGAAGCCCAACGCGATGCCCAAGTACAAGGAGCCAAAAAGAAAGGTATAAATGAGGGTCAGCATCAGCTCGGCGTACATCGCTCGCCACCGGCAGGGCTAAGCCTTTCCTAGCCCTTTCTCAGCTCTGCGGGCTTCTTCGGAGGGCTAAGAGTGCTGAAGTACTGCTTGAGTAAGTCCTCTGTGTACTGTTCCCTGAAGTAGGGGTTCTGGATGCCGTGACCGACTAGGACTATCTTGTCCCTCCCTTGGAACTGGAAGTGCGGAGGTATGCAACCGGGGTAGGAGTGGAACCTGCCCTTCTCCGTCGAGCCGAGGACCGCCCTCTCCTTAGGCAACAGCGTGTGGACGCTACAGGGGACGGTCTCGAGGGCCTTTATGACTTCGTCTATGTTGTTGGGGTCCTTGCCCAGCTTAGCGACGTACTCTATCGCCTCCTTTATGTGGTAGACGAGGGAGTAATAGTAGTGGGCGCTCATGTCGACTCTGAGGCCCTTCTCGTGCATCTTCTTTATGAAGCTCTGAGTGTAGGGGGAGACGGGCGGATAGTCCTCGATGTCGAAGACTCCGCTTATGATCCCTAGGGCCGCCCCGCCAGTCAGGTCCCAGAACACCGTCCAGTGGTTCGGGCCTCCATAGAGCTCCAAGTATATGTCCCTCGCTATGGAGGTGGACCACTGCTTAGCAAGGGTCACGCAGTCCGTGTACCAGCTCGACATAACAAAGATGTATTCGGCGCCCTTGGCGTAGGCCGCCTCCAAGTACGGTATGAAGTTCTTCTCCCCGACGGGGAAGTTAGCTTCGTAAACGACCTCTAGGCCTATCTCCTTAGCTATATCTCTCAAGGGCTTCTGCTCTATGACGCCGTGCTTGGTCTCGACCCTCAGCCCTTGCCTGGCGCCTAGCGTCCAGGCGGCATCTTCTATCAGTATCGCTATTTTCTTAGCTCCGACGACGTTCTTGACCTCCCAGAATATCGACGCTGGTCTGAGCACGTTGGCGTCGTAGTCCGCGTCGAATGCTCTAAAGGCGAACTTGTACTTGTCGTACTCGTTTATGACCTTTATCGTGACCATGCCTGCCATGCCGACGTACATCAGCACGTGCGGGTATTGCGAGTAGAGCTTCGCGCCCTCCTCCATCAGCGCCAACATCTCCTCGCTAACCCCCTCTAGGATTACGTATTGTGCGCCCCAGTCCACGACCGCCTCCCTGTAGGCGGCCAGCGCCACGTCGACCTTCCTCATGGTGTTCCATTCCTTGTATTCTATTTTCACGCCGAGTATGCCACCACCAGCGTTGATTTCTTCGATAGCTACCTTAGCCGCCTCGCCTTGAACTCTAAGGACCGAAATCGTCGGATCATACAAGAGGGCTATCTTCACGGATCTTAGCTGAGGGGCTGGGCCGGGGGCTGGGCTAGGGGCTGGGCCGGGGGCTGGGCTAGGGGCTATGACGGGGCCCGGGAGCGGAGGGAGCGTGAGGAAGTAGACGGCGAGGCCTACTGCAACTACGATTACTACAACTAGGGCGACCAAGGCCGTCTTAGAAAAGGCCAACGCCCCTGCACCTCAAGTTTTTATAAAATATGACATGAAGAGTATATAAGCCTTGCCTTAGTGATGATGGATATCTAAGGGAAATTATCGCTTCCAATACATACTAGTACGTATGTGAGCTTGAGATGGTCATGGTTACGGCTTTCAGCGCTTCTAGGCAATGTGCTTGGCCTTGGGGGTCGAACGACAAAGTTAGTGACCACGAGTTAAAGGCGCTGGGTTTCAACGCCTAGCTAAGTCGGGTTTCAGCCTACTTTGCCCTTCGAGCCCTCTCGTAGAGGTAAAGCACTCGTTGGAGGACGGTGAGATTGGAGGCAACTGCCAAGACAACTATGCCCAGCTCCAACGCAGACGAACGTGGCCAAGTGATCTCGACAACTGAGAAGGCCAGCAAGATCAGCAACCTCTCCGCCCTCTCGAAGAGGCCGACGGACTCCATGGCTATGTCCATAGCCTCGGCCCTCGCCCTGACGTAGCTGGTGAGGAGTGAGCCCGTGAGGGCCAGGAAGCCCCACAAGGGTGCGCACAGCCCTCCGACGATTATGCCTAATAGGACCATCGACTCGACGTACCTGTCTGCTATTGAGTCTAGGAGGCCCCCGAACGCCGTCACCTCTCCGCAGAGCCTCGCCATTACGCCGTCTAGCGCGTCGCAAAGGCCAGAGAGCGAGAGTGAGAGCGTCGCTAAAGCTAAGCAAGCTCTATACAGATCTACATCGACGCACAAAAGGCCAGCGGACCAGTAAGCCGCACCCGAAAGGAGGCCTAGGACGAGGCCTATGCCGCTGACGGCGTTCGGCCTGAGGCCCGCCTCGTAGAGAGCTCGGGCCAAGCCAGCCATCAGCTCTTGGATCTTCGACTTAAGCTTGGTTAGCATTCCGTACACCGCTCAGCTGAAGCAGTTGCAGGGCTTCGCTTTTATTTTCTAAGCGAGGAACATTTAACAAGCCAGCGGCCTCTCACGGGGTTTTTGAGATGTCGTTCCCCCTTAAGCCCATAGGGGTCGTCCACGTCAGGGCGAGCGACGAAGAGGTCAGGGCCAGCCTGACCGGGGTCGAGGGGGTGCTGGAGATCTACGAGGAGTACGCCGAGGGACTGTGCGGGATAGAGGGGTTCTCCCACTTGATCGTTATAGCCCTGTTGCACAAGGTCCCCGAGGGGCGGAGGGGCACGCTGAGGGTCAGGCCTAGGCGCCTCAAGCTCCTCGGCTTGAGCGAGGAGGAGATACCGGAGGTGGGGGTCTTTTGCACGGACTCGCCTCACAGGCCCAACCCCGTGGCCTTGACGATAGTGGAGCTCGTAGAGGTGAACGGGAGGTTCTTGAGGGTCAGGGGCCTGGACCTCTTCGACGGCACCCCTATCTTGGACTTGAAGCCCTACACGCCCTCAAGGAGGGTCGAAGGTATAAGGGTGCCAGAGTGGTATCAAAGGGCCCTCGAGAGGCTGAAGGAGAAGGACCCAAAGCTCAAGGACTTTTAGACTCCCAAGATCGTCGTCTTAGCCCTAAGCGAAGTGGGGCTTTGCCCCCGGGATCGTAGAAAGCTTTTCTAAAGTATTGAAGTATTCTATTTAAGCATTTACTTAACAGCGTTGTAAGAAGGTTGAGGAGCTTTTCTTCTGCTCCTTTTCCCCTTTTAGCAAGACCTTCTGTCCCTCGAGTGCCCTCTACTTCCTTCGCTCTCAACTTCGTCGCGAGAGGGTCCGAGCCGGAAGAACTCGATTTGAGGTGCGACGCGAAGGAGTGTACGAAGTCCTTAGTCATTGGGCTGAGGGTCTCTACCTTGAAGCCTTCTTCGCCCGACATGACATGGAGGCTATTTTGTCTCACGAATTAGTTCAGCGTTGCTACGATTTCTCTAGCAAGCGCTTGTGTTAGGGCTGTTTCGTCACTGACTAGCTAAATTAAGTTCGTAAGCGTCGATTCGCTAGTCCCTTATGAACTCGCCTAAGCTTGAAGTAGCGCTTCAAGCCTAGGCGAGCTAATATAGATGAGGGCTCCGCGCCGTTGAGCTCGACCACTACCCACGACCCCACGCTGATTGTTTATGAGGTGTGGCGAGGTGGAAGTCCTCATATGCGACGAATGAAAACAAATCGATGAGAATGAGCGCTCAAGGACAAACTGCGTAAAGGACCATGTGTCCGATCTGCAGAAGAGAGTTCACAAAGAGGGCCGAAGCTGTGGGGCGAGATAAGCATTACCCAACTAGGCAATTACAACCTCTGCGACCTCGCATAGCTCTTAAGCTCCTAACCCAAACTCGACTTGAAACATTAGGCGACGGTTTTGGTAAAGGCCAGGACAGGAATGAGGATCTTAAAAATGATGAGAGGGAAGCCTGGATGTGAGGAAAGAAGCTGCAATAAACTAAGGAGAAGGTAGAAAGGGTGTAATAGTGAGGCAAGCTTTTTAACCTAAAGTAATGAGAGAGGTTTTTGTGTTAAGTGTTCCTCGACTCCTCAAGGTTGGGTAGAGAAGGGATGCAGGTTCAGACCATTAATAGAACTTCGCTCGGAATACCGGGCTTGGATGAGAACTTCGGCGGTGGCGTTCCTAAGGGATGCATGATAGTCTTAGCAGGCGAGCCTGGGACCGGAAAGACCACGTTCTCAGCCCAATTTCTATATCGAGGAGCGGTCGACCAAGGCGAAAAGGGCTTGTATGTGAGCTTCGTGGAGGACAGGACTACATTCTTTAACAACATGCGCAGCCTGGGCTTTGACTTCGAGAAGCTCGAGAAGGAGGGCAAAGTCCGCTTCTTGGAGATGCTAACCGTCAAGGAGGGGGGCGTGCCTGAGGTTTTAGACTTGATCTTGAGGGAGATGGTTAACTTCGGAGCTCAACGGCTAGTGCTTGACTCTTTTACCGCTTTGGCTCAAGCCATAAGGGAGCTCCAAGACGTCAGGGTGCTATTGCATGGCTTCCTAAGCAAGATAATAAAGTCCAGAGAGTGCACGACGATAATCATAACGGAGAAGCCCTATGGCGTTAATAGAGTGGGCACCGGGGTGGAGGAGTTCATAGCCGACTGCGTCATTCTGCTCAAGAGGAGGTGGCTCGACCAGAGGCTCGTGAGGGAGCTCGAGATACTCAAGGCTAGAGGGATGGCCATAGCTGAGCAACGACTCTTCTTCACGATAAAGGATGGCTTCAAGGCCTTCCAGCCCTTTAGGTACGTCGGTGCAGAGCAACCGCGTAGGTTTAAGCCAGTGCCGGACACGAGCACCCACTTCTCGACGGGCATAAAGGACCTAGACGAGGTCCTTGGAGGGGGATATCCCAAGGGATCCATGGTCCTCGTGGAGATCGACGAAAGGGCTTCTATGCGACACGACTACATAGTCCTGCCGACCATGTGGAACTTCTTGGCTCAAGGAAGGGGGGTGTTCATAGTCCCTCCGCCTAGCGTGGAGTACACGACCATACGCGACGCCTTCGCGCTCGGGGGCTTCAAGGAGGATGAGCTTGCAGAATTTGTGAGGATCTTCATAAGAGAGGTCACCGAAGCCAGGACAGGGCCCTGCGTGATCCCTGTAGGAGGTAAGGACTTCGAGTCCGACCTCTTGAAGTACGACGCCGTGGGGAGGGAGCTCAGGAAGAAGAGCGGTAGGGGGA
>CAZLVJ010000032.1:0-10076 GCA_964562935.1 uncultured Nitrososphaerota archaeon | reverse complement strand
ATAGAGCGCTTATGACTTGCTTCCCAGTCCAAAGCTTCTTGGGCTTTATTATAGCGGGCTCTGGCAACTCCGTTACATCGGCCAAGAAGAGAAGTCGTTGCACTTCCTCCTCGCTCAAAAAAGTGCACTTCTGCGATAACAAGAAGGCGCCGAGTATGTAGTCTTGAGTCCCGCCGATTATTGGACCTCCATATCTCGGTGACAGTATTTGTTGCTCGACGAGCATCAGTGTCAAGGCCTCGGCCCTGGCCTCCTCACTCTGGGGGATGTGGAGGTTCATCTCGTCTCCGTCAAAGTCCGCGTTGTACGGTGGGCACACGCATAAGTTTAGTCGGAAGGTCTTGTAAGGCAACACCTTAACTCTGTGGGCCATGATCGACATCCTGTGAAGTGATGGTTGTCGGTTGAAGAGCGCTATGTCTCCATCCCTTATGTGTCTCTCAACTATGTAGCCCGGCGCCAGCGCTTCGGCCACGGCCTTCCTATCTTTTACGTATCGAAGGTCTATCCTCCTCCCATCGGGCCTTATGATGTAGTTCGCGCCTGGGTGCTCATAGGGCCCCCTTATGACCAGCTCTCTTAACTCGTCTATGTTCCACGGCGTCACTTTCTCAGGGATGGTCAAGATCTTCGCTACCTCGATCGGCACGCCCACCTCATTTATGCTTAAGTTGGGGTCTGGCGATATCACGGTCCTAGCTGAAAAGTCGACCCTCTTGCCCGACAGGCTGCTTCTGAACCTGCCCTCCTTGCCCTTGAGCCTTTGAGCTAAGGTTCTTAGCACTCTGCCGGATCTATGTCTGGCGGGCGGTATGCCAGAGACCTCGTTGTCGAAGTACGTTGTGACGTGGTATTGGAGCAAGTCCCACAGCTCTTCTATTATGGCCATCGGCGCGCCCATGTCTATTTGCTCTTTGAGCCTCTCGTTTATCCTTATGATGTCCACTATCTTGTGTGTCAAGTCGTCCTCAGACCTGAGGCCAGACTCGAGGGTTATCGATGGCCTTACTGTCACGGGGGGCACGGGGAGGACCGTTAAGACCATCCACTCAGGCCTTGAGGTCTTGGGGTTGAAGCCTAGGACCTCATAGTCTTCATCGGGTATCTTCTCTAATCGCGTCCTTATGACGTCGGGCGTGATCTTCCTCTCACCGCTCTTCGTCTTTTCATAGAACGTGGTCGGCCTCTCTAGGCGAACTTTGACTTGCTCTTCTCCGCAGTGCGGGCACTCCATGGCCTTCATGGCCTTCTTCAAAACTTTGGTCACGACTCTGCTTTTGATTATCGCCCAGAGCCTCGGCCTCTCTTTCATTATCTTCTTAATCCTGTCTATGTCTTTTCGAGGGAGGAGCAACCTCCCACACTTGCAACACGTGGATTGCAAGAGCTGGTATATTATTTTAACAAAGCCCACATGAATTACGGGTTTGGCTAGCTCTATGTGTCCGAAGTGGCCGGGGCATTGACCGACCCTATTCCCACAAGTCTTACACTTCTGAGTTGGATCTATAGTGCCCAGCCTCAAGCTCATGGGTCCCGTGTCTATGGGGGTTCCATCTTCCTCGTAAGTATCCGGCGTTATTACACTTCCCACCGAGATCTTCCTTATAACATCTGGCGATAAGAGGCCAAAGGAGATCGCCTTAAGCTTCTTTTGAGGTATTAACATCATTAACCCACCTTAAGCCTCGGATATATGCCTAGACTCATGAGCTCTTGGAGCAAGAGCTTGAAAGCATAAGACATCGTTACTTGAGCTATCTTGGCTTTTTCCTCGCAGAGAGGACATTTGTACTTGTCGCTTATGGCATCATAGTAAGCGATCAGCCCGCAGTTCTCACACACGTAAATCGTCGTCCTGTCAGACTCTTCTAGCAACCTGTCTTTTAACAGGGCTGCGGCTCCATGGGCTACTAGGCAGTCTCTCTCCATCTCTCCAAACCTCAAGCCTCCCTCCCTCGCCCTTCCCTCAGTCGGTTGGCGCGTAAGTATCTGGACGGGCCCTCTTGCTCTAGCGTGCATCTTGTCTGCAACCATGTGGTGTAGCTTCTGATAGTACACGATACCTATGAATATGGGGACTTTGTACATTTCGCCAGTCACACCATCGTACATTACCTCACAACCCGTGGGGCTATAGCCGAGCCCCTTCAGTTCCTTCCTCAGCTCGTCCTCTTTTGCGCCGTAGAACGTAGAGCCGTCGACAAATACCCCCTTGAGCGCCGCCACCTTTCCTGCCAAAGACTCCAATAATTGCCCTATGGTCATTCTGGACGGAAACGCGTGCGGATTAATTATTACGTCGGGCACCATGCCCTCCTCAGTAAACGGGAGATCCTCGTGTGGGAGCAAGAGGCCTATAACTCCCTTCTGGCCATGCCTCGAGGCGAACTTGTCGCCGAGCTCCGGAACCCTCAGATCACGCACCCTAACTTTAACCAGCTTATTCCCCTCGCTCGACTCAGTGATTAAGACTGCATCGACGACTCCTGTCTCTCCATGCCTCATGTCCACCGAAGTCTCTCGCCTAACCCTTCCAGATACTTCGAACTCTCTGTACTCGCCCATGAACCTCGGCGGGCTAGTCCTTCCTATTAAGACGTCTCCTCCACGTACTTGCGCTTCGACTTCGACTATCCCGTCTTCCCCTAAGAATCTATACACCTCTCCAGCTCTGTAACCTCTGACGTTGGGTGGGGGCCTCTCAATTCTGTCCTCCTCTCCTCCTGGATACTTCCTCTCCTCCGCCTCATAGGTCCTGAAGAAGGTGGACCTCGCCAGACCTCTGTCGACCGCTGCCCGGCTGAAGACGAGGGCGTCTTCAATGTTGTAGCCTGTGAGCGTCAATACCGCAACGACCATGTTTTGACCCGATGGCCTTTCATTATATCCTATCATGTCTAGCAACCTCGTTTGGACGAGCGGCTTCTGCGGGTAGTGCAACAAGTGGCCTCTGGAGTCCATCCTCATCAGTATGTTCGCGCAGGAAAGGCCTAGGGCTTGCTTGGCCATGGCGGCTTCGTAGGAGTTCCTCGGAGATTGGTTGTGCTCAGCGTAGGGTATTATTCCGGCGCACACACCGAATATTGCCGTGGGCATTATCTCGAGGTGAGTGTGCTCGGGCGTTACGTCTTCGGGGTTCAGGGCTATGTAGGCATTTTCCTCCTCCATGGGGTCCAAGTACTCGATCAGTCCATTCTTTATGAAGTCGTCCCACTTCCACTCTCCGCGTCTCAGCTTCTCCACGTGCTCTCTAGTTACTAGGACCTTGCCCTCCCTGACTATTATGAGTGGCCTGACTATCCTCCCGCCGTCACAGTTCACGTAGACCTCCTTGATGTGCTCGGTCTCTATGCATGCTACACCGACTTCTGGGCTTAACTTCCCCTTCCTCCTTTCCTCCCTCATGTAGTTGACTAAGAAGTGAGGATCTTCGTGTACGCCGATAAGCCTGCCATTAAGGAATACCTTAGCTCTCTTCCCTCTTTCATGCTCCGGCTTGGCCCTCTCCTCCTTTCTAGCTCTCTGAATTGGAACGACCCCGAGCTCGTAAAGCTTGCCCTCCATTTCAATTTCATCAACGCCCACTGTTATGCGAGCCATCAAGGACAGGTTCTTGACGAGCCCGCAGTTGGGCCCCTCTGGGGATTCGTTTGGACATATCCTGCCCCACTGCGTCGCGTGGAGGTCGCGGGCCTCAAAGTGGGGTTGGCTTCGGCTTAATGGGGATACAACCCTCCTGAGGTGGCTTAACGTAGATAAGTAATTAGTCCTATCCAAGAGCTGGCTGACGCCTACTTTTCCTCCAGTCCAATTACCCGTGGCTAACGCGTGGCGCAGCCTCTCCGTTATCAGATCAGCCCTTGCCAAGTTCTCTACGTAAACAGCCTTCCCCGTGTCCCATATTCTCTCGAGTTGATATTGCAGATCCTGGCAGAACCTCTTGAAGGCGACCCTAAATAAGCTGGCCAAGAGATCTCCAGCAAGCCTTAACCTCTTATTTGCGTAGTGATCTTTGTCGTCGGGTTTTCTCCTACCAAGGACTAGCTCAATGAGCTTCTCAACCATTTGTCCTAGGAAATAGGCCTTCTTAATCCTGTCTTCGCGCCTACTGCCCAAGTGGGGCAAGAAGTACTTATCGAGGACGAGCTCAGCCCTTTCAATCCTCTTCTGCCTCGGCTGTCCGAACACGATCTTCCCGCCTATGTAGTCTAGGGCGTCTTCGACCGTAGTCACATCGCTCGCTGCCTCCAAGGAGGGCAAGAGCTCGACTTCTATCTCAGGGTCCCAAGTTATGGCCTCGACGATCTCTCGATCGCTCTCAAGGCCCAAAGCCCTCATCACTATGAAGAGCGGTATCCTGCTGGCGACAGAGGGTATCACGACGTGGAGCGTCCCGTCCTTTAACCTCTCCACTGAAGTGGGTATTCTGAGCCCTGCCGTTGCTGAGAGCACTTTAGCCACGTGCGTCACGTTTGAGCTACCATCGAGTACGTCCACTAATACGTGGTTGGTGGCGAGGTCTTCTTGAGCTATCAAAACCCTCTCAGAACCATTAATAATGAAGTAGCCCCCTGGGTCCTTCGGGTCTTCGTTGTTCATTAAGAGCTCTTCTTTGCTCATCTTGGAAAGTGGGCAGAGGACCGACTTAACCATTATCGGGAAGTAGCCGACAAAGACTTTCGTAGTCCCCTCCCGCACACCATTAACGTACTTGGTCATCGTTATGTAGAGAGGCCCTGCGTAAGTGAGGCTCCTAAGCCTAGCCTCCATGGGCAAGATGCTTCGCTCAGAGCCATCGGCCTCTTTGACCATCGGTGGGCCTATGTGAACCTTGTCAAACCTTATCCTGACGTCTCTAGCCTCAATTCCTCCGAGCTCGTACACTATCTTTTGTAGGCCGTGTGTTACGAATTCGTTGTAAGACGCTAGGTGTTGCCTCGTCAAGCCGTTCTCCTTTATGTAAGCCCTTATGAGGTCCCATCTATCCTCAACTGTTAAAATCTCTATCACCACCTTTATGGAACGACAAACCTGTAAGCCACGGTCTCGCCAGCCGTCGGGCTCTTCCTTATTATCTTGACTATGTCCCCCGGCTTTGCACCTATCAATTTGGCAACGGGGTCTGAGGCCCTAATCCAAGGCAACTGCTCTGGCCTAATCTTGAGCTGCTCCAACAACTGTCTTTTCTCCTCCTTAGTCAAAAGGATGTGCTTCGGAACCAGCTCGTGATCTAAAATCGTAAACTTCTTCTTCAACATTTAACCCCCAAAACTAACTAAGCCGCGTGCAGGTGGCACTACGCTTAGCGAGAACGAAACACTACAAGAGGTAACAAATAAACTTTTACCTCTAAACCCTCGTTGACTCATAGTTTATAAGGGGGAAACGCCTAAAAACCACTTCCAAGCTCTCATGCTTAGGGCCCGTAGCTCAGCATGGTAGAGCGGCGGGCTTTTAACCCGACGGTCGCGGGTTCAAATCCCGCCGGGCCCGCTACTTTGGCCTCAAAATTCCGAGTAGTGGTCTACGAACACCGTGATTTCTTATAGATGTACCTTAAGCCTTGGGCCGGTTTCGAAATTAATCGCTCAAATTGAGGGGCATCGCATACGACTCCTCCTCTTCGCTGAAGAATAGCTTTGAAACGTCAAGGCCGACCGACTTCACAGTCGACCACTACTTGCCAACGCCTTGGAGCTATTTGCCTTACCGCTCCTGAGTATAAGATCTCGACGACCCTCCAGCCGCTCTCCTCTATTCTCAGCTTAACGGCCTCTTCCGCCTTCTTGACGGCTTCGGGCTCTTCTTTGAATACGTAGACGTGGAGAATCCCAGCCCCCCTTAAAGCCTTGAGGGCTACGTCTATGAAGTCCAGCGACTTCTCGGGCAAGTTCATGACGACTCTGTCGAATTTATGTGATAGGCGCTTTTCGACCACTTCTCTGGCATCTCCGAAGTGCGGTATGACCCTGCCCTCTAACTTGTTTAGCTCTATGTTCTTCTTGAGGCACTCGTAGGCCACGGGGTTTAGTTCTATCGCATGCACTAGGGCCCTCTTCCTCAACGCTATCTGTATAGCGTAGGGCCCTACGCCCGAGAACATATCGAGGACCACTTCTCCGTCTTTAACTTGTTCTGCGACCCTCCTCCTCTCCGTCGCCAGCCTGGGGCTGAAGTAGACGCCTTTGACGTCTACGCAAAAAATTGCCCCGTGCTCTTTATGTACGGTCACGCTCTTGTCCTCGCCGCCTATGAGCCTGAGCTCCCTTGTTCTAAAATCACCGCTCACGGGGCCGACCTTCATGTAGACGCTCTTGACGTTTTTGTGAACGGCCAATATGGCTTCGGCTATGAGTCGCTCGTGTCCCAACAGCTCGTCGGGGACCTCGACTATCGCTACGTCGCCTATTAAGTCCCAAGAGCGAGGGACTGAGGCTAAGAGGTGGGGAGGTAGCTTGTCGCTGAGCCACTCAAGGACCGTTCTCGGCCTTTTGGGTATCTCCTCAAACTCCTCCTCCTTGACGACGGCTCCATAGGCCTTTTTTAATTGCTCCTCGATATCTCTCGGTAGCGATCCAGACAGCGGTATGGCCAGTTTATCGCCTAGGACTTTAATCCTTAAGCCGTGATCTAAAATGCCTATGGAGGCTAGTAACCTCCTAACCTCCTCGCCCCTCGCCCTCGCCACTACAACTGCTAAGGCCTTTGCCAAAGTCCTCGTCCACCTTTTTTGTTTCATATGGGTTTATAAGGGTTGACGTCGGCCTTCACAGGTAAGAAGGCTCGCGAAGCCCGCTTTTCTTCACTTAAAGGGCCCTCTGAGCGATGACGCTATGAGGACTGGGGACTGAGGGTCCGAGATTTGAACTTCTCGGGTGGTTCTGAAGGCCTCAAGCAGATGCAAGCCCAAGGGACGACGAGGGGGACGGTAGACGGAGGATGGACATGAAATTAATGCGAGCTAATCCTATGCTAGGGCTTAGCCTCTAATCTCCGTTCCAGCCATACTTCCCCCTTAGAGGAACGAAGACGCATCCACCGAGCTCCACTTCTTCGTACTCATTTTCTCTCGTGCGCCTCACCAACGTCAATTGCTGGAAGTAGTAAGGCGTCCCCACGGGTATCACGAGCCTGCCACCTATCTTGAGTTGCTCTTTGAGCGGTCTGGGCACCCCCGGTGACGCGGCTGTGACTATTATAGCGTCGTAGGGAGCCGCATCGGGATAGCCGAGGGACCCATCCCCCCGAATTACCGTCACCCTATCGTGGTAGCCGAGCCTCCTCAAGTTTTCCTCTGCCCTCCTCGCCAAGCCCTCTATTATCTCGACCGTGTACACGTGGCCCTTGGCTTCACAATCTTCGGGCGCGACGATTTCCGCGTAAACGGCTGCCATGTAGCCACATCCACCGCCGACTTCCAGAACTTTGTCGCCCGGTTTAAGTTCGGCTGCCTCACACATCCAAGCTACCATGTGTAGAGCGGAGGTTGTTTGACCGTAGCCTATAGGTATGGGGCTATCTACGTACGCAGCGTTGCGATAAGCCTCTGGAATGAACTCTTCACGCGGGACTTTTAGCAAGGCTTTGGCCACTACGTCCCTCTTTATGATCCCTGCCTCTATTAGGCTTTGTACAACCCTCTTCCTCTGCTCTTCGAGGTTTTTGTACATGCCTCTCTTCCTCAATTTCTTACGGAATAAGCAAAGAGTAATTAGTCTTCTCACCTATGCACCTTATGGTGCATCTGCGACTATAAGCTTTGTTCTTTAGAAGAGGGAGGTTAAATGCGCTTTAAGGAGTCATTTTATGCGTGGGGGCATTACAATGTCAGGGCGACGCATAAGACGACCCTTGAAATAACGCGAGAGGAACACTTAACCCCTAGAGGGGATTGCATTATAGCTGTTAAGTCCGAGAAGAGCGTCTTCGACTTAAGCTCTGAGGTAAAGCAGGCGATAAAGTGCAATACCGCGAAAGTCATGCTTTTACTGAGGCTCCTCGACTTCGAGGAGGCGGTTATTGGGCGCGGTAGTGAAAAGCTTCTCTTAACCAGTAAACTGAGCATCGTCTGCAGGAAGAGCGACTACGTATGTCCTAGAACGCTCATGATAAAGTGCGATAAAGCCGCCATGGATTTGGACAGGGAGCTAATCAAGTACTTGAGGAAGGGCCTTCGCCTTCAAGCAATTTTAGAGGTCGAGGTTTAGCGTATTCAGCGCTTTTTAAAGAACAAATCTAAGGAGGCTTGCTTGGCATGCTGCTCGTAGGCTTTTAAAACTCTACTTAGAGCATTCATTACCCTATCCCTTGAGAAGTCCCTCTCGTCGCACAAAAACCCCAAAACAGCATCGACATTAGGCTTCCTCCATTCAAGCTTATAATCGTTAGTGACCTTAGGCTCAAGAAACATTTTCCTGATCTCAAGAGGGTCTATCGGAAACTCAGCCTCGGGCAAGGCCTTTAAGGCCCTTTCTAGAGAGCCATAAGTCTTTATCAGCTTCAAAGCGGTCTTGGGGCCGATGCCTTTAACTCCATCGGGGTTGTAGTCCGTGCCTATCAAAATTGCTATATCGATTAGCTGTTCTCGAGTTATCTGAAGTTCTTGAAGAACCTTAGTGAGCTCTATGAGCTCAGGCTCTATCTCGATGTATTCCTCCCTACGAGGTAGCTTCCTCTTACCACTTATAGTTAGGTTGCGAGCCAATCTCTTAGCCCCGAAGAGGAGCGAGTCGTAATCTTGACTTGCGGCGGCATACGCGTCTCCCTTGATAGTCATGTAGGCTGCCTGTGCCTCGCCCTCTGAAGGGGCTTGGACCCACGGAACTCCAAGGGCGTCTAAGAGCCTCTTCGCTTCATCGACCATTTCATCAGTTAAGTGGGCCGTTTGCTGAGCGTAAGTCCTCGCCGCCTTTAGATCTCCTCTCTGTAAGGCCTCTTCGTACTTCTTGACCGCCTCTTCCTTGACTTTTTTCCTTCTCAAAACCTCCATTTCCTTTACCTCGGGGGGCCTCCCATCGAATACATAGACGGGCTTTATGCCTATCTCCAAGAAGTTGACGGTCCTGTATAGGAGGCCGCTTAAGTGACTCGTTATTCTACCACTTCTATCCCTTAAAGGAGTTCCGTCAGGTTGCCTTATTATTGAGAGGAACTGGTAAAGAGCGTTGTAAGCGTCAATCGCTATAACCTTGCCTGAGAGCGCCTCAAGCGATATCGGCGTTCGAGGGACAAGGTCCTTTAAGTCTATCCCCATGGCTAGCGTTCACATCTCCCTCAGCCTTAATGATTTAACGCTCTTGCTAATGCTAGAGACGTTTATTAAACCCTTAAGCTCCAGCCTCATAACTGCTTTGTAAAATTCTTTTGGCGAAACGTCTTTATAAATGGCCTTTACCATCCTGTAAATTTCTTTGTCCTTAGCGACCCCTTTTCTCTGTCTTAACATGTCGATTATCAGGTCGTCGAGTGGAACGGAGTGCCATATTCTCGGGGCCCTCACTTCTCTCGCCTCAAACAAAGCTCAACATGGGACCCCTTCCTCTCTGCAAGTAATGCCTAAGCCTTTCTGCCCACGCTCTGTAGCTTTTGACCATGTCCTCTGTGATCGATGGGTGCACTTTCTTCAAAGCCTCTACAAAGTGCCTCATCTCAACTCTCTCTGCGTTTATGTTCTCACGGAGGGCTAACATGCCAGCCTCACGACAGACAGCCTCTATGTCAGACCCGCTATAGCCCTCAGTGATCTTGGCCAGCTGTTGCAAGTCGACGTCTTCAGCGAGGGGCATGTCTCTTGTATGTACCTTGAAAATCTCCAACCTAGCCTCGTAGTCGGGCGGCGGCACGTAGATCAGCCTGTCGAACCTGCCGGGCCTCAAGAGCGCGGGATCGAGCATGTCAGGCCTATTAGTGGACGCTAAGACGACGACGTTCTCTAGGCTCTGGATTCCATCCATCTCCGTCAACAACTGAGTTATGACTCGTTCCGTGACGACGGAATCGCCAAACCCCAAGCCCCTTATCGGCGCTATCGCGTCTATCTCGTCAAAGTACACGATGCAGGGGGCCGCCTGCCT
>CAZLVJ010000031.1:0-11138 GCA_964562935.1 uncultured Nitrososphaerota archaeon | reverse complement strand
CCCACTGGCTCAGGACCCTCTTTATGAAGTAGCTGTGCCTCCTAGCCATGGCCGGAGCGTCGAGCCAGAAGGCCGACATAGAGTCTATCACCAACCTCGTGGGGCCGTAGCCCAGATACTTCTTCGCCTCTATGACCTTTTGGACCAGCTCCTCGGGGTTGAGGGCGCTGAGGGTCCAAGGGGCCTTCTCACCGCGCATGAGGGCGTCTATTATCACTAACCTTCTTTCCTCCTCGCCTCTCTTGAAGTCGAAGCCGAATTGAGACGCCTGAACTATTATGGAGCTACGGCTCTCTTCCGTGGTCACGAATATGCCCTTCTCCCCCCTCTTAAGCCCCTCAGCCATGAAGTGGATGCAGAATATGGTCTTCCCGGTTCCGGGCTCGCCAGTGACCGCTACGGCGAACCCCCTCGGTATGCCACCAGCTAGCATTTCGTCTATCTTTGGTATACCCGTCGAGACCCTCTCGATCTTAGCTGATACTGTCGACATACGTGTTAAAAATATTGGAAGAGATAATTAACGTTTGTCGCGATACGCACGCTATGGAAGTGTGTTGTGCGAGGCCCTGATGGCCTGGGCAATGATGCAGGGAAGTCCTGAACGGAGCTCGAGGGCTCCAAGATAGCGTACTCGTAACTGCTTACAGCAATGTTAGGATTGATTTATTGCCTTAGAAGAGCCGAGACTAATATCCGCGACCTCTCTATAGATAATTACGGCCGAAGGCCTCGTCCCTTACGTCAGGAAGGGGTCGGGATCACTTGTCCTCTGAAACCTTTATGAAAGGCCTAGAACAGGAGCACTACTCCAAGCGAGAGGTCTTAGAGGAAATAGCGAGGTTTGCCAAGGGCAGGTGGGTGGGCGTTCACTGCATCGAGAGGGACAGCAAAGGAGATAGGGTCATGGTCAGGTACCTTGACAAGAGGCCCATAGCCATAGATTCTCCGCACGACTTGCTCTTGCTGGTTCAAAAGCTAGGGAAAAGGGGGCTGAGGAGCGTCTACGCCACGGCAGCGGTGTATTCCAAGCTGTCATCGACAGACGACGTGAAGTCGTTGAGCAATATGATCTTATACACGCCTACGTGGGACATCGACAACGACTTCAAGAACTGGAGGTCGACGGTCAAGGCTTGCGTGGAGATAATCGAAGCCCTGAAGGAGGAGGGCGTTGAAAAGTCTATATTCGTGAAGTGGAGCGGCGACGGCGCCCACGTTCACTTGCATGAGAGGTCTATAAGTGGAAGGGCCTTGAGGGGCAGGACGCCTCTTGACGTTGCATATGCTATAGTGGAGCACGTGAAGACGAAGGTCGAGCCAAGGATCCAGGAAATAGCCATGGCCGATGAATGTAGCGTGAGGGTTGAGAACAAAATCGATAGACAGCGTATGTTCACGTGTCCCTTGAGCCTGCACAGAGACCACAATAGAGTGTGCGTGTGCATGAGGCCGAGCCAGGTGCATCACTTTGACCCCTCGTGGGTCGACCCTCGAAGCTACGTCCACGACAAGAGCTGGGCCTCATACGAAGAGGGAGAGGCAGATGGATTAGCAGAGAAAGCCATCGACGTCGTGGGAGGCTTTCCGCTGAGGAGGGCCAGAAGGAGGAAGTATCCTCGACTCGATGAAGCTATAACGAAGTGGCTTAACATAATCAGCGACGAAGGAGATCAGGGGTAGAGGCCTCGCATCCTCGCCTCTGTATCGCATGCTGAAGGTCTTAGACCTCAAGGCGCCAACTGATCTCGACCATTCGATTGCAGGACTTTAATCAGCCGCATCAATTTCAAGGATGGTATTACGTCCCTCGGCATTTGAGTTGACAACAATGTTTAATAGGCTCGCCGCCGAGGAGCTCCATGGACTATGAAGCTTAGTGAGTGCCTAAAAATAACAAGGGCGAAGACGCTGAGCAGAGGGAGGCATTGGGTTAGACATTGGTACACGGTCTCTTCGATCGAAGGGGACTTTGACACCTACTTGGGCGACACCTATGCGCCTTTCCAATTCGATGACACGTGGGGGCTGGGTGAAGTAGCGTTCGGCTTAAGGGACAAGATAGGCTTTAGCAGTGAGTGCCTAGTCCGAGCTGAGAAGGACACCAGCGTAACCATAGAGTACGGTTGTGACGACGGCGCGAGGCTCTTCGTCTACGACCTCTTCGGAAACCTCCTGTACTCGAAGACCGACAGCTGGAGGGTACAGCCATACACGGTATATAGGGCATCCTTTAACCTGAAGGAAGGCGTTTACAAGTTCGTCTTCGACTTTTATGAGTGGACGGCTTACGGGAGGGTGTCTTTCAAGGTCCTATCGGGGGCCGTCAGGCCGATTAAAATATTAAGGTCTCTAGCTAGACCTCCTCTAGACAAGCATGTCCGAGCCGAGAATAGTGGTTTCGAAGGCCAGCGACTATAAGCAAGTATACGCCTCGGGGGCCTCGATAGGTCACACTCCCTTCGACTTCCACATACAGTTCTTTAGGGACAGCTTCGAGCCAGACGAGGAAGCCCTGACAGGGAGGAGACCTCCAACCCTCGTTAGGGAGTTCATCGTTGAGATAGTCATGTCTCCGAACCAAGCCAAAGCATTCGCATTGCTCTTAATGAAGCACGTCGAGGACTACGAGAAGAAGTTCGGCAAGATACCTACTCCTCAAGCGCCTCCGTCGCAACCGCCCAGCGGATACATGTAGCTTAAGAGGTCTGCTTTAAGCCCTCCTCCTTTCTAAGACCGTCGATAGCCCTTTTACCCAAGGCTCAAAGCGGTGCATGACCTCGGGTATCTTGTCTATCACGTCCGTCGCGAGGATGTGATAGCCTTTCTCCTCAGCTGCTAGAGAGCCAGCTGCCCCGCATATGAACGAAGCCGCAGCGGCGGCCCTGAGACAAGAAAACCCCTTGCTCAAGATAGATGCCGTCAAGCCTGTCAAGACGTCCCCTGTGCCACCCACGGTCATTGCCGGGTTCCCAGTCATGTTGACCTTGACTCTAACGCCATCCGATATGACGTCCTCAGGGTGTGCCTTGACGAGAAGGGTTACTTCATGCTCTTTGGCAATATTCTTGACCTTCAGGGCCTTCTCTACCCAAGAGCCCTCCAAGATTGTGCCGAAGAGCAACCTGAACTCCCCTACGTGAGGGGTCAGGACGGCGTTCGCCCCTCTAACTACGTCCAAGCTTCCCGCGAGGGCCTTTAGGCCGTCGGCGTCTATGACCATTGGCTTGCCCGAGCCCCTCAGCCCCTCAATGATGAGCCTCGTGGCCTCGAACACCTCCTCGTCGATCCCCATTCCGGGGCCCACGACCACGCAGTCGAACCTCTCGGCAGTCCTGACGACTTCGTCTACGTGCTTGGACGTAAACTTGAGCCCCTCGACCTCTTGAACTATTAGGTTTGGCGAGAAGCCCCTGATGACCCCTGAGACTGATTGAGGGGCTATTATAACTGCTAGGTCGCATCCCCCTCTGAGGGCCGCTAAAGCGGCCAGCGCTGGGGCGCCCGAGTACCGCCATCCCCCTCCTACGACGAGCACCCTACCCCAGTCGCCCTTCTTGGACTCTGGCGGCCTGCGCCTGACGGTAAACCTGACATCCCCTGGCCCGACGATTATCTCCGCCTCTGGCGGCACGCCTATGTTGGCGACGACGACTTCACCTGTGTACTGCTCGTTGCTCCTGAGCCCCCTCTTCGGCTTGTGCATCGTCACGGTCACGTCGGCTTTAACGGCGTCGCCGTGGACCTCGCCAGTCGAGGGGTTCACGCCTGTGGGGACGTCTATCGAGACCTTGAAGGCCTTGCAAGAGTTTATGATCTTGACGATAGACAGCAGTGGCTCTCTTAAAGGTCCCCTAAGGCCCGTCCCTATTAGTGCGTCGACTATGACTTCGGCCTCCTCGAGCTCCCTCCTAAGGGCGTCGAGGTTTACGTGATCCCCGAGCTCTAAGAGCCTTATAGACCAATCCATCCTCCTTATAATCTCCCAGTTGTACTTAGCCTCGCGCCCCTCGATGTCGATCCCTCTGCCAATGAGGATGACGACGGGCCTCCCTCCTCTGCACGCGATGTGGCGAGCAGCAGCGAAGCCGTCTCCCCCTTTGTTTCCCCTCCCGGCGACTATGACGATCCTCTTGCCCTTGATGCCGATCCTCTGCTCGATGACGTCGGCTACGCTTCTGCCGGCATTCTCCATGAGCAAGAGCCTAGAGACGCCCAGGTACTCGGAGTTCTCGTCGACTATCATCATCTCCTCGGCAGTGAGCTCCTCTAGCTCACCTTGAAGCTCCTCTAAGTTCACGGCCCTCTCCTCGTGGTGGCCAACAGCTCTGCCAACGCCTCGTACACGCCGTAGGCCCTTATGACGGGGGTCGCCACGATCACGCTCTCCTCATTTAGCGTTATACCTCTTCTGTACTCACTCATGTGAGCGTAGCACACCTGCTCCATCAATATGACCTTTTCCTTAATGAACTTTTTAGCCACGCTCTTTAAGTCCAAGAAGTCGTTGCACCTACATATCAGGATCCCGTTGTGCCAGAGCGGAACGCTCTTCGTGATGTAACTGCAGAAGGCTATGTCCTTTACCTCTCTGCGCTCTAGGTTTATCACCTCTACGTCGTAGTCTAACCACTTAAACCTCAGGCTCTCTGCTCTGCTCATACGTCGCTCACCACTCTTGTCTCAACAACTAGCACGCAACGATTAGATAAACTTGGGCCTGAGCGAGAGCCTCCTTGGGAGCCAGAGCTTGGCCTTAGGTTTGTCCGCGCACTCCTTGCTTATAAGCTCGACGAGCTCGCTGAGCCTCATGGCGATCGTTTCCTTCTTCTCCCTGACCCTGACCGATAGGACGCCCTCCTTGACCTCCTTCTCGCCCACGACCACGATGAACGGGATCCACTCGACCTCTGCGTCCCTTATCTTCTTGGGAACGCTTTCGTCCCTATCGTCCACGTCCACCCTGATCCCGGCTCTCTCGATTTCGTCAGCTATCTTCAAGGCCTCCTCCAAGTACTCCGAGGAAACCGGGACGACCCTGACTTGCGTTGGCGATAGCCACACGGGCAACATCGGCGGCCTCCCTAGGGTCTTGTCTTTCTCGGCTTGCTCCAACAACGCGTAGATCCACCTCTCTATGGATCCCATCGAGCTGTGGACTATGATGCAACCCCTCTTCGACCCGTCCTTGTCTACGAACTTTATGCCGTAGCGCTCGGAGTCCTCGACGTCCAGCTGAACCGTACAGAGCTGGGCATTGCCCCCAAGGGAGTCTATGAACTGATGCTCCTCCTTGACCACCCAGTAGTGCTTCATGGCCGGCAGGACCTCTATCAACAAGGGCTCCCCCACGTCTCGAGCTAGGGAGGAGAACCACCCCTTGTTCTCCGAGAAGAAGGACTCAACCGCCCTGAGGACTATCACGTAGTCTATCTTCATCGACTTCGCAAGCCTCATGTACTTCTTCAGGAGGTTGGCGAACTCCTCTTTGCCCTGCTCTAAGTCGGCGCAGAAGCAGTGTATGTCAGGCATGGTGAAGCCCCTGAGCCTCCTCAAGCCGACGCACTCGCCTCTCTTCTCTAGCCTGAAGGAGTGCGAGAGCTCGTAGACCCTGAGGGGTAGTTGCCTATAGCTCATAGTGACCCTCTTCATCATGCTGAAAAGGCCGAAGTCCCCTGCGAACCTCAGCGCGAACTCCTCGTTGTCTATCTTGAACCTGTAGTCCCTTTCGAGGAACCTCGACGCCTGCTCGGCTATCTCTGGGATGCTCAACCTGTAGATCATGGGGGTCTCGACGACCGTGGCCCCCACGTCGTTGACCGCTACGTCCATCGCCAGCTCCTCTAGCAGGTGCTTTATGAGAGCTCCTTTGGGGAGGAACTTGAAGTGCCCTACGTCGGACGCAGGCTCGTAGTCCACGAGCTCCAGCTTCTGCATGAGCCTGATGTGTGGTGGAGCGCCCCTCTCAGGCTTTGAGCCCCTCTCATTCATTATCAGCCTCCTAATCAGTGGGTACTTGGCGACGACTTCGTCGTCTTGAGGTCTATCTCGGCTCAGTACCCTCATCTCGCCGCTGGGCTCCACTAAGACGTAGTAGCCCTCTTCGACCTCGGCCCTCGCGACCTCGACGGGCGTAGCTCGAGCCTCGGGCTTTATTGTCTTCGAAAGCTCTGAAAGCGGGTGGCCCTTGCATACCAACTTAAAGGCCTTGTACCACCCAAAAGGAGCGCGCGAGACTCGAATGCCGCGCTCCCTTAGCTCCTCCTCCAGCTTCAGGAGGACGGCTAGGGCCTCTCTCGGCCTAGCTAAGCTAGAAGAGAGATGGGCGTAAGGGTACAGCAAAACCGAGTCGGCCCTCACCTTGTCCATCACGTCCGATATCTCCTTCGACGCGGCATCGACCACGGCGTCGACGGCCTTCACGTCCTCTTCCTCGACAGCCGTGAACACCACCAAGGCGTTTTCGTATGAGCCAGCCCTCGATCCCTCGTCTATTTTCTCGGCCTCTTCCAAGGCCCTCTCCTTGACCTCATAACTCATCGAGTCTGCGTGTATTAAGAGTAGCCTCACGTTGAGCACCTTCACGTCGGCTTCGTCGACGAGGCTACAAGATAGGAAATCGTCGAAGATATAAGGTCTTCTGTCTCTGAGCCCAGCTCATATCCTGCCCAGCTCTTCCGTAAACTTCTTGACCGCCTCTTCGTAGCTAGCGACGTCTCCTACGTCGTATACATCGCCGGTGAATTCGTACCCGTACACCCTCTCGCCCTTCTCCATCATGTCTCTGAACACCCTATCCATGCTGTCAACCCCTTCCAGTATGTAGTCGAATATCTTCGGCTCGAAGACGTAAATCCCGGCGTTGACCTTGAACTCCACTTCGGGCTTCTCGCGCCACGCTAGGACCCTCCCTTGGTCGTCGACCTCTATGACCCCGAACTTAATGGTCTGCCTAAACTTCCTCAAGACCATGGTGGCAGTGGCGCGCTTGGACTTGTGGTACCTCACGAGGTCCCTGTAATCGATCTTGGCGTAGACGTCGCCGTACACAGTTATGAACGTATTATCGACTAAGTCCTTTACGGGCCTAAGCTGGCCAGCCGTGCCCAAGGGCCTTTCCGACTTGACGTACTTTATGTTGACGCCAAGCCACGATCCGTCGCCGAAGTACGCCTCTATCAATCTGGCCAAGTAACTACAAGAGATCACAACATCCCTCACGCCTTGGTCCCTCAGGTCGATGATTATCCTCTCGAGAATGGGTTTGTCGCCGAGGGGGAGCATGGGCTTCGGGACCACGTAAGTCAGCGGCCTTAGCCTCACGCCTAGGCCGCCGGCTAAGATAACCGCCTTAATCTCGCTCAAGCAGGATCCCTAGTGTTAAAGCATGTCTTCGGTCAGCTTTTTACTCTTAAACCTCTCCAGCATGCTACCGTACTTCTCTTCGTACCTCCTGACCTCTTGTTCGAGGCTCCTGACGATCCTCCTCTCCATTCTATACTCTAGCCCGCATAGGCCATTGGGTAGCAAAGCGCTTCTGATGCAAGTGGCGTACTGGCACTTGCCCTCGAGGCACTCCTCACCGGTCTCCTTACATATTAAGGCCTTGTGAGCGATGGTCCTCGCGTGGGGGTTCCCGAGAGCCCTCACAAGAACTTTCCTCGCACATCTAAAAAATTCACACTTTGCCTCGCACGGCTTGGGCACGGCGACGACTCCCCTAATAGGGCACGGTCCCCTCTAAAGGCGTAAGAGGTATAGGGAACCTATAATCTTTTCCTCGGGGACAGCACGATGAACGTGGCCCTCTTGATAATAGACATGTTAAACGACTTCGTCCACGGCTTGCTCAAGGTGCCAGCGGCGAAGGATCTAATTCCGAGAATTAGGAAGCTGACGGACTTGTTTCGCTCGCACAAGAAGCCCGTTATATACCTAAGGGACAGCCACGTGAAGGGGGTAGATCTCGAGTTAAGGCTCTGGGGAGAGCACGCTATAGAAGGCACGTGGGGCTCGGAGGTAATAGAGGAGTTGAAGCCTCAAGCCGGTGACTTCGTGATCACGAAGAGACGCTATAGCGGCTTCTTTGCCACCGACCTCGATTTGCTTCTCCGAGAACTCAAGGTCGAGAAGCTAGTCTTAACGGGTGTCGTGACCGACATATGCGTAATGCACACGGCCGCGGATGCCTTCTTTAGGGGCTACGAAGTGGTAGTCGTCAGCGATGCCACGGCGTCTATAACGCCCGAGAGGCATGAGAGAGCGCTCAACTACATGAAGGAGGTCTACGGCGTGAAGATCTTGAGCTCCTCAGAAGTGGAGGCCATGCTCTCAAGACCGCAACCTTAAAGAGCCTCAAAAAGCCAGCTCCTCGCGGAGGTTTAAGTCTTGCCCAAAAAAGAGAAGAACTACTTCAGGTCGCAGATATACGAAATAGACTACGGCAGAGGGACCATAAAGCTGAAAAATAAGCTATGTCCTCGCTGCGGCAGAGTGATGGCGAATCACAAAAACCGCTGGAGTTGCGGCTACTGCCATTACACGATATTCTCATCCTCCTAGACCCGTGGCGGGGAAGAGCCCTTGCTCAGCTCGCAGAGAATCAAGAGAAAGGAGCTAGTCGACCTCTTAGTGAAGCTCATAAGAGCCAAAAGCGAAAACCCTCCTGGCTTCGAAGGTGAGGTCGCGTCGGTCGTCAAGGAATACCTAGAATCTCACGGTCTTTCGTGTGCAATCTACGAAAAGAGCAAGGGCAGGGCCAACGTTTTGTGTCAAGTAGGGTCTGGGAGGCCGAACCTAGCACTCATTTGCCACATGGACGTCGTCCCTGCAGGTACTGGCTGGACTAAGCCGCCCTACGAAGGCGTGGTGGAGGGCGGCAAGGTCTACGGCCGCGGCGCCACGGACAACAAAGGGGCCCTCGCGGCCGTCTTAGCGGCGGCTACGAGCGTGAGCGACATCGTCGAGAAGAAATCTAACGGGACCGTGACCATTGCTGCAGTCGCTGACGAGGAGCAGGGCAATACGTACGGCATTAATTACCTGGTAAACGAAGCTGGCTTCAGGCCCGATTACGCGATAGTCTGCGAGCCAACTAGCTGCAAATCAGTAGTGGTTGCTGAGAAGGGGATCTTAAGGGTAAAGCTGAGGTCTAGGGGGAGGCTAGCCCACGGGAGCAGGCCGGAGGAGGGGGTCAACGCGATAGTAAAGCTCTCCAAGGTCTTGGCCAAGCTCGAGGGCTTCAAGATGAGCTATGAAGAGCACCCGCTCTTCACCGCCCCAACGATAAACGTCGGCGTGATACATGGCGGGGAGGCGGTGAACGTAATCCCCTCAGAGTGCACGTGTATGCTCGACATAAGGTACTTGCCGAGCCAGACCCCCGAGAAGATCTTAGCTGAGATAAGGGCCTTAATCGAAGAGGTCAAGACTGAAGACCCTCAAGTTGATATCGAGGCCGAGATAACGGAGTTTGAGGAGCCCCTCTTGATGCCACAAGGTAATGCCTTGATAGGGCTGCTAGAAGCATGTTCGATGAAGGTAGCTGGCTTCAAGCCAGTCATCAAGGGTATGAGCGGCGGTACGGTAGCCAAGCCCCTATTCAAGAGAGGGGTTTTGTCAATTGTTTATGGCCCTGGAGATGAAAAGCTCTGCCACAAGGCAGACGAGTACATAGAGATATCGCAGTTAGAGCTGGCATCGCAAATTTATGCCGAGATCATGCTGAGCTTCGGGGATTACTTGGAGGAATTTACATGTGTGAGTCGAATAGGCTCGCAATCCTATGGGCTCCGTGGAGGATAAAGTACATAGAGTCGCCCAAGGCCAAGACATGCATTTTCTGCGTAGAGGGGGCGGATGCGAAGGATCGTGAGAATTTAGTGGTCTACAGAGGGCGCAAGTCCTTCGTGATGATGAATCGATATCCATACAACACAGGTCACTTGATGGTAGCGCCATATAGGCACGTCGGGGACTTAGTGGAGTTGACTGAAGAGGAGCTACTAGATCTGGTGAAGAACGTAAACCTCTCCATAAGGGTCCTGAGGGAGGCCCTAAAGCCGGAGGGCTTCAACGTCGGGATCAACATGGGCAGAATCGCTGGCGCTGGGATAGAGGACCACCTCCACGTACACGTGGTGCCTCGGTGGGCTGGGGACACGAACTTCATGCCCGTGATCGCACAGGTCAAGGTCATGCCTGAGCTCTTGGAGTCGACTTACGACAAGCTGAAGATCGCTCTCTCCAAGGTCTTAGAGGGGGGACCCTCTTAGTGAAGATAGGGATCTTTACGCGAAATGAACACTCTTGGTGCTCCCGCAAGCTAAGAGACGAGATAATAAAGGCGGGCCATGAGCCCTTCTCCATGAGGTTCAACAGAGTGAGGGTGAACGTAGGCTTTAAACCCTCCATAACTTACGACGGCGTCGACTTGGTCAACGAACTCTCGATAGTCATAGTTAGGCCAATAGGCAGGTGCTCCGTTGACGAGTGCTTCTTCAGGATAGACCTCCTCCACAAGCTCGAGAGGTCTGGTCTGCCCATAGTGAACAGGCCGTCGGCCATAGAGAAGTGCATGAGCAAGTTCACGACGCTGGCGCTACTAGAGGAACATGGGTTGCCTGTGCCGAAGACCGTGGTGACCGAGAACCCCATAGAGGCGTTGAAGGCCTACCACGAGCTGGGGGAGGACGTCGTCGTCAAGCCCCTCTACGGCTCTCGAGGCTTCGGAATCTCGAGGTTGAGAGACGAGGACGTGGCCAAGAGGGTCGTATCGGACCTCCGCTTCTTGAGGCACGTCCTGTACCTGCAGGAGTTCATCCCTCACGGCGGGAGAGACATAAGGGTCTTCGTCGTTGGGGGCGAGGTCGTGGCCTCCATGCAAAGGGCCTCGCCCAGCTGGAAGACGAACATAGCTCTGGGCGCGAAGCCCGTGCCCCTCACCCCGAGCGAGGAGCTAGCGAACTTAGCGCTAAAGGCCTGCGAGGTTTTGGGTTGCGACGTAGCTGGTGTGGACGTAATAGAGTCGCCGTCGGAGGGATATTTGCTGACGGAGGTGAACAGCCAGCCGGGCTGGATGGGCTTGCAGGCCGTCACTAAAGTGAACGTGGCCGCCAAGATAGTGAGGTTCTTGATAT
>CAZLVJ010000030.1:0-11489 GCA_964562935.1 uncultured Nitrososphaerota archaeon | reverse complement strand
ATCTCGGGGTTATGAGCCCCGCGGGATAACCTGGCTTCCCCACCCCGCTTCGTAATTAGTTCAGTATCGTATTCTAACAGAGGTTCACAAAAACTTTTTCCCTTCGCTAAAAGTCCAAGTTGCTGAGGGGTCGACGCTGAAGCCAAGGGCCTCTTAGGCGCCTCTTTGAAATACACCTGCCACACCCCTGCGTTTCCACTGGAGGCTCCTCACACTTTCCTTTCAATTCAAATCAAGTAAAGATCTACTCTCAAAAGAGAGTAAAGGAAAGGATAAAAATTCGTAGCAAAGGCAACAAACAATTGCAGTACTTCTCTTCTACACAATTTCAGTTTAGTAAATTTTTGCAGTTATTCTCCAGTGGAAACCGAGGGGTCTGGGAGCGGTGAAGCGGCACGTCGGTGCGCGGGCCTCTCTACATACTCCTTGGAGAAACGAAGTCTCTTGTAGAAAGCTCTACTCAAAAATCTGAAATCAATTTTTCACAGTTTACATGATATTTCCTCTTTTACTCTTAATTTGTTTGTAGAAAACATTAGATTTTTTACTTTGAGTGAAGAATGAAGGTAAGTTTCTTGAGATCGGCTACCTCTACCTCCCTAACATTAAGTGAAAACCCTTTTTGACCTAGATGGCGCCCCCTGATGTTGCTTGTGAGTTTGCCTGTCTTCATTTATGTAAAAGTTCTGCGACGGTAAATTTTAAAAACTGTGAAGTGTGAAAGTAGATTGTGAGTTGTAGAGTGTAGTCTATTTGTGGTAGTTATGGCTTTCAACGACTTCAGGTTCACGGTGTCCTTCCCCGATGGCTCGAAGATGATCATAATTTTCCAAGGCAAGAACATACCGTGGAAGCGCATTCAAATGGTCAAGGACTTGATAGACATAGTCTCGTCGGCTGAGATCACCAACAACCAGAACGAGGCCCAAGAGCAGACGCTCATGGAGAAGTTCAAGCAGGTTATCGAAGAAAACTTCGGAGATGGCTCTTGGTTTACGAGCAAAGACATGCTCGACGCCTACAGGAGGACTTACAACGAGGACTTGAAGCTGTCCACCGTCTCGACGTACCTCTTGAGGTTGTATAACAGCGGCGTCTTGGAGAGGCGGGGCGAGAGAAGGAGCAGGATGTACAGGCTAGTCAAGAAAGTCGAGGTCTCAAGGATTTAACGATCCGCAGGATTTAATAGCCTTCTCGCCCTTCGTCCTTGGAGGTTATGAACGACTTAGCGAGGGCAACGATTTACGTAACCGGACTCGTCCAGGGAGTGGGCTTTAGACCTTTCGTCTATCGCCTAGCCGTGTCAATGGATCTCAAGGGCTACGTCGTCAACTTGGGCGACGCAAGCGTTGAGATCGTCGTCGAGGGCCGCGTAGACGCCATCAAAAAATTTGTCGAGAGGTTGAGGTTGGAGAAGCCGGGTCCCGCTCGCATCGACAGCGTATTGGTGGAGTGGCTCGATTTTACTGGAGCCTTCAAGGACTTCCAGATAATGCCCAGCGACCACAAGGTCAAGCAGAGCGGCTCCTCGATCCCGCCCGACATAGCGATATGCGACGACTGCGTGAAGGACTTAATGAGCGGAGACCCTCGCTGGTCCAAGTATCCTTTCACATGCTGCGCTGTCTGCGGGCCCAGGTTCACAATGATAGTCGACCTGCCCTACGACCGCGAGCGCACCTCCATGGTCAAGTTCCCCATGTGTGAGTTCTGTCGGCGAGACTACGAGGACCCAGCCAATAGGCGCTACCACGCTGAGGGCATCTGTTGTCGATTTTGTGGCCCCAAGAACGAGTTACTCGACAACTCTGGGGCCAAGGTACCATGCGAGGACCCTATTGAGGAAGCGGCTAAACTAATCAAGGAGGGCTTTATAGTCGCGGTCAAGGGCATAGGGGGCTTTCACATAGCGTGCCTGGCGACCGACGACGACGTGGTGCTGAAGCTCAGGAAGAGGCGCAGGAGGCCCCAGCAACCGTTCGCCGTCATGTCCCCCTCTCTCGAGCGCGTAGAGAGCTTCGCATACATCAACCAAATCGAGAAGGAGCTCCTCACGTCCAAGGAGCGCCCCATAGTCGTCTTGAGGTTCAAGCCCAAGAGCCCCATATCGCCTTGGGTCTCCCCAGGCCTCGACAGCATAGGCGTCATGTTGCCATACACCGGCATACACCTGCTTTTGTTGACGTACGTCGATGAGCCAGCCGTCATAATGACGAGCGGCAATTACCCCGGAGAGCCCATGACCATAACGATAGACGACGCCTTGAAGAGGTTGTCGGGGATAGTCGACTACTTCCTGACTCACGATAGAGACATAGTGAACCGCTGTGACGACTCAGTCGTCCGTGTGTCGGGAGGAGTGCCCACATTTCTACGGCGATCGAGGGGGTACGCGCCGTCGCCCATACTGTTTTCAGGGGTAGAGGACAAGAGAGGGTGCGTTGTGGCCCTTGGAGGGGACTTAAACGTCACCACATCTTTTTTGATGGGCAACAAGTGCTACGTGAGCCAACACATAGGCGATCTCGACAACCTGGACTCGCTTGACTTTTTGGTCCAGTCTTATCACTTCTTTAAGAAGGCTCTTAGGGTAAAAGAAGTCGATGCAATAGCCTGCGACTTGAACCGGACCTTCGCCTCGACAAAGTTTGCCGAAGAGCTCAGTAAGGAGCTTGGAGTCCCACTAGTAAGGGTCCAGCACCACCACGCACACGCAACTTCCCTCATGGCAGAGGCGGGACTTGGGCCCAACGACGAGGCGGCGGTCATAGTAATGGACGGGGTCGGGTTGGGAGACGACGGCACGGCTTGGGGCGGCGAGGTGCTCTTGACGACATATGAGCGATATAAGAGAGTGGGATGTATCAAGCCTTACCCCTTGCCCGGAGGAGACCTCTGCGCCTACTATCCCATTAGAGCCCTGGCCGGCCTGCTGAGTCAAGCAATGAGCCTCGAGGAGCTCGAGGAGCTCTTGACCAATAAGTTCTCAAGCGCCTTCAAGTACGGTCCTCGCGAAGTACCTGTCGTGGTGAAGCAGTTGCGCTCGGGGCTGAACGTCGTGCCTTCCTCGAGCACTGGCCGCTACCTAGACGCGGTCTCAGCCATGCTGGGGGTCTGCACCTACAGGTCTTACGAGGGCGAGCCGGCCATGAAGCTTGAAGCCTTAGCCCGTGCGGGCGACTCTAACGTTGCAGTAGACATTCCGGTAGTCGATAAAGGCAAGCTTAGCATGGTCGACGCTTCTCAAATAGTGCTACAGCTCTTGACCTCTATGAGGGACAACCCGCCAAGCTCCATAGCTAAGGTGGCACACGTAGCCATAGCCAAGGGGCTAGCCGAGATAGCGTGCTCCAAAGCGCTAGAAGAAGGGGTAAAGGTCGTAGGTGTTTCTGGAGGCGCCGCCGTGAACGAAATATTGATTGAGGTTATCGAGAAAGAGGTCTCAAGACACGGCCTCACCTTACTAAGGCATAGAGCCCTACCTCCCGGCGATGGAGGCCTCTCAGCGGGTCAAGCGGTGGTCGGCAGGTTCCACCTCAACGCTTAAATCGAGGGCGAGGGACAGGAAAGACGTATGAGCGAGCTCAAGATTAAGGCCATCCCAATAGAGATCCCTAAGGGATCGAACGTCATAATTGGCCAGGCACACTTCATAAAGACTGTTGAGGACTTATACGAAGCCCTGGTTAACTCGTCGCCGCACATAAAGTTTGGGATAGCCTTCAATGAGGCCTCAGGACCCCGTCTCGTGAGGAAGGACGGCAACGACCCCGAGTTGATCGAGGCTGCCGTCAAGGCAGCGCTCAGCATAGGCGCGGGTCACGTTTTTGTGATATTCATAAGAGACGCCTACCCCATAAACGTGCTGAATGCCATAAAGATGGTGCCCGAGGTCTGCAGGATATTCTGCGCGACTGCCAATCCCTTGCAAGTCATCGTGGTAGAAACCGATCAAGGGAGAGGGGTCATAGGGGTGGTGGACGGCTACACGGTCGTCGGCGTCGAGGACAAGGAGAAGGAAGAAGAGAGAAAGGGCTTCTTAAGGAAAATAGGCTATAAAAGGTGATAGCAGCTGCAGAACGCCGAGTCGCGCCGCGTTAACCAGTTTGAAACGCTGTGTTTCATGTGCGGCAAGGAGTCGTCGCTAGTGGTGAGCGAGATATGTTACGAGTTTCCAGGGTTTGGTAGCGTGTACCTTTTGTCTGCCATTTGTAGGAACTGCGGTTTCAAGCACACCGACGTCATGGAAGTAAACCCCCACCAGGACCCCTTGAGGATTACCGTAGTCGTCGAGGAGCCCGACGACGTGAACCACTTAGTTGTCCGCTCGAGCTACGCCACCGTAAAGATGCCGGAGCTTGGGGTGACGATAACGCCTGGTCCCTACGCCCAAGGAGTCATATCGACGATAGAGGGCTTCCTCCACAGGGCCAAGGAGATAATTGAGTTCCTGGCCTCCAGCGAGCTAGACGAAGAGCAGATGAAGAAGTGCCTAGAAACCCTCGACAAGCTAACCATGGCGATAGAGGGCAGGCTAAAGTTCACCCTCATAATCGAAGACCCCAGCGGGCTTAGTACCGTAGTGCCTAAATGTGGGAGGACAGCAAAGATAATAAAGGAGCCCCTGAGAGTTGAGGGTTGAGCCGTGTCGAAGAAGGCTAGAACTAAATCTGCGAAGGCCAGCAAGTCCCGTGGAAGGAGGGCCGAGTTCACTCCGATAACCGGGGCTGGCTTAATAAGGTTCTTCAGGGAGGAGACCGGGGGTGTCTCCTTGCCCCCTTACGCAGTGATAGCCATCGCGGTGGCCCTGATAGCATTAGTGCTGGCGCTCCCCGCGCTCCTGCCCATCTAAAAAGGGATGCTTCATGCACATTAAGGAGTTTCAGAACCTCATCAGGGAGATGTATTGGCACAAGGATGCACGGCGGTCGGCCGAGGCCAACTTCATATATTTAGTGGAGGAGATAGGGGAGCTTGGTAGTGCTATAGTCAAGGGGGACAGGAAGTTAATAGAAGAGGAGCTGGCAGACGCCTTTGCTTGGCTCGTAACGGTCGCCAATGCCCTTTCAATAGACATAGAGGAGGCAACGCTAAAGCGCTATGGAGGGAAGTGTCCTAAGTGCGACGCGAACCCCTGTAAGTGCTCGACCAAATAGAAAGCTCACTTCTTGAGTCTTAACCTTACCTCAGAAGCTAGTATCCTCAGGTCAGTCTTCAAGAGCACGTTGGCCTCGCTCGCGGCTAACCTCTCGAGCCTCTCGACGAAGTCGCGAACATCAGAGGCCTCCTTTAAGAGCCTCTCAACTGCTTCTTCGACCTCTTTCCAACAAGTTAAGTAGGGCTTGCAGTCCACGAGGGCCTCCCTGATCACTTCCTCGCCCCTCACGAGCCTCCCTCGCTCAATGAAGCTTCATTCTAATTTGACCAGCACGTCTGAGAACAAGGTTCAGCAGGCTAAGATAAGGGTTTCAACTTCGCGTGCTACAAGAAACCCTTCTTAACCATGAGCTCACCTATCAGTATTGAGTTGCCCGCGGCACCTCTCACAACGTTGTTGCCGAGAACCATGTACTTAAGCCAGCCGTCCTTGCCATACCTGAGCCTTCCGACCACAACGCTCATGCCCTTGTGTACCTCTCTATCGAGTCTGGGCTGGGGCCTGTCCTCCTCATCCCTAACGATAACTGGTGAGGGCGGCGCCATGGGCAGTTTGAGCTCTTGTGGGAGCCCTCTAAAGTTCCTCAAGACGTCTTTGAGCTCCTCAAGGCCCACGTCCCTCTTCAACTTAACGAACACGCTCTCAAGGTGTCCGTCGAGCACGCAGACCCTATTACACGATGCCGAGATCGCTATGTCAGCGAATTTCACGGAGCCCTCGTAGAGCCCTCCCAATATCTTCAAGCTCTCAGTCTGGATCTTCTCCTCCTCCTTGGCTATGAACGGTATGACATTGTCGATTATGGCCATGGACGTAACGCCCGAGAAGCCAGCCCCTGAAACCGCCTGCATGGTGGTTACGTGGACCGCCTCCACTCCCGCGTAGTCGACTATTGGTTTCAACGAGAGCGTGAGTATGATAGTGCTGCAGTTCGGGTTAGTGACTATGAGCCCCTTCCAGCCCCTCTTCCGCCTCTGGACGTGGATCAAGTGAAGGTGGTCAGGGTTTATCTCTGGCACCACAAGTGGGACGTCGTCAAACATCCTCATTGCGCTAGCGTTGCTCACAACCTTGAAGCCCTCTCTAGCAAATGCAGGCTCTAGCTCCTTCGCCACGTCCGAAGGCAGGGCCGAGAAGACTAGGTCGACGTTGTAGCCGCACCTCTTAACGGCCTCGGGGCTCGTCTCGAGGACCTCAAGGTCTTGGACGGCCTCGGGGAAGTCGGGTCCCAACATCCACTTAGTTGCTTTGCAGTACTTCTTGCCAGCGCTCTTGCCGGAAGCCGTCAAGGCGACTACTTCGAAGAACGGGTGATCCACCAACAACCTAACGAACCTCTGCCCAACTAGGCCCGTGGCGCCCAACACCGCCACTTTGAGCTTGTCCATCTTAACCACCCAAGAACGTGTCGTGCAAGGCCTTAACGGCCTTAATGGCGTCTTCCCTCTTGACCACGAGGGATATGTTCAGCTCTGAGGCCCCTTGAGCTATCATCCTAACGTTGACCCCCTTCTCGGCCACTGCGCTGAACACCTTGGCCGCAACGCCTGGCCTCCCCCTCATGCCCGACCCGACGACCGCTATCACGCACACGTCGCCCTCCCAAGCGATGTCGCAGTTCTTGGGAAGGCCCTCTTCGAGCTCTTTTAGAATCTCCTGTGATTTTTCCTCTGGTACCACTATCGATATGTTGGTTTGCGACGAGCTTTGAGAGACCATTACTGCATTCGCTCCCACGTCGTATAGCGCTTTGAATACCCTGGTAATTACGAGTGGGGCCTCGTAGAGCTCCGCCCCGCTTACGGTTATGATCGCCACTCGAGGGATCATGGAAATCGCCTTGACTATCCTATCATTGGAGGTCTCGTGGTGGACTATCGTACCGGGGTTCTCGGGGTTGAAGAAGTTCTTCACCCTCAACGGTATGCGCTTCTCGATTAAGGGCTTTAGGGCGAGCGGGTGTAGCACTTTCGCTCCGAAGTATGCTAGCTCAGTGGCCTCTTCGTAGGAGATCTTCGGTATGGGCTTTGCCTCGGGCACGATTTTTGGGTCTGCAGTCATGATTCCCTCGACGTCCTTCCACACCCACACTTCGTCGAACTCTAAAGCTGCACCGATTATTGTGGCAGAGTAGTCTGAACCTCCTCTGCCCAGCGTAGTTTCCACACCATCTACAGTTTGTCCTATGAAGCCGGTCACGACCGGGACTACCCCCCTCTCCAGAAGGGGCACCAAGTTTTCCCTCAACCTATCTTCGCATAGGCTCATTATTGGATTGGCTCGGCCGAAGTTATCGTCAGTTATAATCCCCGCTTGACCGCCTGTAAAGTACTCGGCCTTTATTCCTTCTGACAATAATGCCCTCCACACCATCCTCGTGGCCATTTTCTCGCCGAAAGCCAAGACCCTATCCCTAGTTCTCGGAGAAACTTCCTTCAAGTAAGAGACTATTTTCAACGTGAAGTAAAGCTCTTGGATCAACTCCTCTATGTCATGTATCGTTTTGAGCCTTAACCCCTCATCCTTAATAGCCTTCAAGCATGCTTGTACGTGCCTTTCTCTTATCATTGCCACGGACTTCTCGACCTCACTCATGTTACTGGCTAAGGCATAGTTTGTGAGGTTGATGAGCTCGTCAGTCACCCCAGCCATAGCCGATATCACTAGCACTATTTTGTCTCCTTCTCTTACGTGTCTTTGCACGATGTCCACGATGCGCAGGATGTTCGTCCCTGAGGACGTACACACACCGCCAAACTTCATCACTATCTTCACGTTATTTCACCATAATTAGCTTCTCTTCTAGCGACTTCGCTACTGAGTGTAACACTATGGCCGCAAAGCCCAAGGGCCCTAAGTCATCCTCTACGTTTATGTGCATTGGGACGCCAAGCTCCATCTCTTTTGCCGAAACCCCTGGCTCGCTACCTCCGAAGACTATCGCTACAGTACCTCTCTGCGCCTCTGAGGCCACTCGCTCGGCGTCGAACAATTCTTTGGCATATTTCTTGGGGGTGATGAAGATGAAGAGAGATGGCCTGAAGATCTCGACTACGTCCCCCAGCTCGCTTAGCACCACCAGGGCTTTACCCTTTTTAAGGGCAAGCTTCTGCGCCTCGGGTACCCCTGCTTGAGCAGCCGCGCCGCTGGGCTTGCTCACGACAACCATTTTGAACCCCAACCCATAGCATATCTTCGCGAACTGCTTGACTATCTCGACGCTGAACACGTTGTGTATCACTGGAATGACTTCGCTCATCTTAGGTCGCTTATTAGTCTCTCAAGACCTCCTTAATAACCTAAGCGCCTCTCTGGCTATGGCCCTCGAAAGCGGCGGAGGCACGGCCTCCCCGATCATGTTGTACTGGGCGTCGAACCCTCCTCTAAATACGAAATCGTCGGGGAAGCCCATGAGCCTCGCTTGCTCCCTCACGGTTAACAGTCTGTTCTCGTAGGGGTGCACAAACCTAGAGCTTCCGAGGACCGTCGGGGCGAGCTTAAGTGGGTGCAACCTGATCCAGTTCGGCAACACTTTCCTTCCAGCGCCCTTGTATAGTACTAGTTCCTCCCCCCACTTCAACTTAGCAATCTTTTTGACCTTCCTTGGAGGCAAGGGCTTAATTACGTGGTTAGGGACGTCGTTTATCTCCCCTGGGTCTGGAAGCCCTGCCAGTGCCTCTTCCACTGTAATGATTTTCTTAAGGGGCCTCGGCCTTAACTTGAAGTTCGATATGAAGGCCCTCTTCCTATGAGAAGGAGTTCCGTAGTCCTCAGCGTAAAGCACATTGAAGTACACCTTGGGGTAGCCCACTACTTCGAGCTCATGTTTTATTGCCTCCTTTAGCGAGGGCTCCAATATCGAGGGGACGTTCTCGATTATGAAGAGCCTAGGTCTCAGGTCGCCTATGATCCTTATAGCGTGAAGGAAGAGCCTGCCAACGTCATCACCGTAGAGTCTGTCAAGCACATCAACCTCTCTTCGAGGGTTAGCCCCAGTAAAGGGCTCGCACGGAGGGCTTGCTATTATCACGTCGACGTCAACTCCTATGACGTCCCTCAAATCCAAAGAGTGAATGTTTCTTATGTCTTCGCATAAGACGTCGACCTTCAAGTTCTCACGATAGGTCTCAGCGACTATCCAGTCCACGTCGACTCCGAGCAACACTTTAAAGCCCTCCATGACGAAGCCCAGTGAAAAGCCCCCGGCCCCACAAAAGAGGTCCAAGACCTTGTACACGTCATTGATCCCTCACTAAATCTCTCACTTCAACCCCAAAACTCTTTAGCACTTCGACTATGAACCTTCTATGGCAAAACCTTCTATCCCTCTCTAAGCACATCAAGCAGACTTTCTTGTTGCGCGCGACGCTTAAAAGGATCTCCACCCCTTCTTTAAAGCTATCGCTTTGTGAGTACCTCTCATAACCCCCTCTCTTAAAGCCTCCGAGTCTGTCTCCAAGCCATAAGTACTCCATGCCATTTTTCTTGAGCTCGATTTCTAGCTCGTCGCGATTAAACCCCTTAAGCCGCGATCTTGGAAATGCTCTTATGTCTACGAGCACCTCGACTCTCCTGGTTTTCAACATCTCGAGTAGCTCTTCGAGGCGCTTAAAGGCCCCGTAACCAACGTCATATAGGAACAGGAGCCCCACCAAATATATCAGTCCACCTGCGGTCAATAAAGTTCTGCAGGGATTCCATCCACTTAATTAGGGCTTGACTCGAAAGAGAAGCGTCTTTTGCGTCAAGGCCTTCACACGTGAGTGACGCTATGGTCTCAAATGAGCCTTCCACGCAATACGAACTCGTCACTAAGAGGGTGGAGAAAAGCCGAAGGTTGCTAGACGCTCTCGCATGCGTCCTTTTCATTTTCATAAGTTTTAACCTTTTAGCGAAGTACCGTCCTCGAACGATTTTTCGTCACTAATTCTATGACCTTGCCCTCGCGAAGCGATAGGAGACCCTCATGCTCAAGGTTTCTGCAAGTTTATATAGGAAAAGCCTCGCTTCATCATTACATAAGTGATAGCGCCTCCCGAGATGGGGATGACAAGCAAGGAGAGTGGCGCCGGGTGGGGGACTCGAACCCCCGCTCCCCAGAGGGGAACGGGCTTAGCAATGGCGGCGGCCTTGTAAGCCGCAGGTCGCGGGTTCGAATCCCGCCCGGGGCTTCACCCATTCGAACCCGAAAGCTTCTAGGTCTCTTTCCTCAGCATTCGTCATCGCCTATCTTAAGAGCTTTGTGATGCATCAGCTCACATCGTGATGATCTATAAAACTGCCTACGAGCAAGAAGTACGAAGTGATGCCCCTTAGTGGATGTAATTAGCGCGCTACCTAAAAAGCTTTTATACCCATTCTCTATCAAAGACTTTGAAGTGAGCTCTATGTTTGACATTTTGTGGATAAATTTTTGTCTACTTCTTTTTGTTTGCCTTCCTGTGGCCCTACGTGAGGCAAAGAGTGATCCGGAGCGAGGGGATGAACCTCATCAGAAGGCTTGAGCTCGTTACGAGGCCACGCGTCATAACTATGATTCAAAGGCAAGAGGCGTCTCCCTCTTCGGCATACCGATTTACAGGTACATAGACATCGAGGATTCGGAGAAAGTTCTCAGGGCTGTGAGGACCACGCCCTCGGACGTCCCCATTACCATGATTATTTACACGCCCGGAGGTCTTGTGTTAGTAGCGGCGCAAATAGCCATGACCTTGAAGGCCCACCCGGCCAAGAAAACCGTCATAGTCCCCCACTACGCCATGAGCGGAGGGACGCCGATCGCCCTCGCTGCCGATGAGATAATAACGGATCCATATGCAGTCTTGGGCCCATTAGACCCGCAACTCTCGGACCCAAAAACGGGGGCCGTGCCTGCCGTCTCTGTGCTCAGGGTCGTTAAGGAGAAGGGGATTGACAAGGTGAGCGACGAGACTTTAATAAAAGCCGACATAGCCGAGAAGGCAATAAAACAGCTCGAGGAATTGGTCGTTGAGCTAGCTCAGACAAGCTCGGAAGAGAGAAGGCCGAACAGCTTGCCAAGACGTTAGTCTACGGCACGTGGACTCACGACTACCCGCTCACGGTCAAGAGACTTCAAGGGCTCGACCTTCCAGTAAAGACCGAGGTACCAGTCGAGGCCTATCGACTTAGGAGCTATATCCACAAGCACAGCCGATAAGGCCTAGCGTCGAGTGCATACCCTCGCCGTATTACCCTCCTCAATTACCGCAGAGGAGGGCGAGCGAAGGGTAGGCTCGGTGAGAAGGAAGTTAAAGCGAGCTGGTGGGGCCGCCAGGATTTGAACCTGGGTCACGAGGGCCCAAGCCTCGCA
>CAZLVJ010000029.1:7435-12044 GCA_964562935.1 uncultured Nitrososphaerota archaeon | reverse complement strand
CGAGCTGATGGACGTAATTGACAAGATAGCCTCTAAGTACGGCGTCGACCTGCCGGTCTACGGCCACGCGGGCGACGGGAACCTCCACGTGCACATAATGAAGGAGGTCGGGAGCTTGGAGGTCGTCGAGATGATAAAGCGAGACGTCTACGCGGTGGTCGCCAAGCTCGGTGGAACCATAACTGGCGAACACGGCTTGGGAAAGGTGAGGGCGAAGAGCCTCGACCTGTTCCTGAGCGAGGAGCACCTGGAGATCATGAGGAGAATAAAGAGGATCTTCGACCCCAATGGCATACTCAACCCGGTCGAGCACTTGTAGCGCGCTCCTCGTCCGAGCTCGTAGTGGCGACCAGTCTTGGTGCGGAGAGCGAGGTTACGCAGGGGTGATGGGAGGTGGCGCCGTCGGCGTTGGCGGCACTGCCTCGGCCTTTCTAATGCTCTCGCCCAAGCTCACCTGGATCGGGTTAGGGTCAAGAGTCGGGGCCTGAGTCGACGGGACGACGTTGTAGCCTATTTGGATGGCCCCGAATGACCTTAGAGCCACGACGATCCCTATCGTCGCACAAACTATTAGAATGACCGAAACAAGAAGAGCACTCTTACTGGCGCCCAACATCGTTAACCCCTTAGTGGTTTTCTGAAGATAAGCTATGAAATAAGCCTTACGACCTTCTCGTCGACGATCTCGACCTTCCTCTGAGTTTAAAGAGCTAGGATGCGCGACTTCAGAGCGTGAGCACCTCACTCGAGCTAATGCGTGTTGGCGACGGTCCTCTATGGCTCGATTAGGGCTCGCACCTCACGTCAACATGAGGCCTCCTTCAGTTCACGTGGGCCGAATGGTGACTGGACGTTCTTGGACAAAGCAACAGATATTTGTTAGGGGGGTAACTTTGTTAGGGGGGTAACCTTTGGGCTACTTCGACCCACAGCCGAAGACCAAGAAGGAGGACTTCTTCGACAAAGAGGAGGAGCTCGAGAGGCTCTCGAGGGGCTTGAGGCATGGAAAGCTCGTGGTGGTCTCCGGCCTCAGGAGGTACGGGAAGACCTCGCTAATCCTGACCTGCCTGAACGAGGAGAGGTACGACTACGTGTACGTGGACTGCAGGCTCCTCCCTCCGGGCATGATATCCCTGAGCTCCGTGCTGAAGCTGCTTAGAGAAGAGCTCGAGAGGAGGGCTTGGGCGAGGAGGGCCTTGAAGAGGATCGAGGAAGTTATGGTGGGAGGCGTCAAGGTGAGGCTAAAGGGGGAGGAGACGCTCATCGGCGTGCTGCAGGAGCTCGAGGGAAAGGTCGTGGTGCTCGACGAGGCGCAGGAGCTCAGGAGGTCCAAGTACAGGTTCGACAAGGTGCTAGCCTACGCGTACGACCACTTGGACGTGAAGCTCGTGGTCTCGGGGTCCCAAGTGGGGCTGTTGCACAGGTTCCTGAGGGTTGACGACCCGGAGGCCCCGCTCTACGGCAGGCCCTACGTCGAGGTCAGAGTAGGCAGGCTGAGCGAGGAGAGGTCGAAGAGGTTCTTGCTGGAAGGGTTCAGGCAGTACGGGGTCGAGGTCTCAGAAGAAGAGGTTGAGGAGGCCATCAGGCAGTTCGACGGGGTGATAGGGTGGCTGACCTACTTCGGCTACTCCAAGGTCATCGGCGGGGAGGGGCTTCAGTCCATAGTCGACAAGGCGTCTAGGCTCGCCTTGAACGAGCTCGAGCACGCCCTGAAGGTTTACGGCGTAGCGGAGGAGAGGTACAGAGAGGTCCTGAGGGTCATAGCCCTTGCACAGCCAGCGAGGTGGGCCCAGATAAAGAGGTGGGTTGAGGCGAGGATGGGCAGGATACCGAACAATACGTTGGCCTCGATCATCAAGAACCTCGTGGACTCAGGCTTCGTGGAAAAGGCACTAGAAGGCTACGTGATAAGCGACCCTATGCTGAGGAACGGTATAATCAAGTTCTGGTGAGGGCAAAGCATTAAAATTCGAAGACAAAAGAATAGCATGACGACTCGCCGAGGGTCGAGACGTTGCTTCCTTGGAGAAGGTTAACGAAATGGGCAGAAGGGTCAAGGAGTCTCTGAGCCTGCGCACTTACCCCTAGGGGTCAAGTTCTGCAGGAGCTCTGCCGTTTTAAGCGCCTTCACGTATCGCGTGGCCTTGCTAAGCAACCTCTCGTCGTCAGAGACGAGCGTCAGGCCGTCCTTCATCGCAACGTAGAGGTATGCCGCATCGTAAACCGTCAAGCCCTCTTTAGACGCGAGCTCGAACACCTCTGTCTCGTAGCCCTTGACACTCTCCAACGGTATAGAATCGAAGAGTCCCTTCAAGATCTCCACGAACGTCCTAGCGGTCTCTAAGTCTATGTGGCTCAGCATTTTGTGCTCCTTCCAGATCGCGTTAAGGGACTCGTAGACGGCTAAATCTAGAGTGGCACCCCTAATGAAGGGCTTGAGAGAGCCCCTCTTGACCAAGTTCACTACGGCGCTGGCGTCGAACAAGTACATCTACACCTCCTCTCTCTGTCTTCGTGGATTAAGGAGGCTATCTCCTCATCGCTTATGTGAGAGAGCCTCACGCTAAGGGCCTTGGCCCTCTCCTCGAGCTCGCTTAACACGCGCTTCCTCACCTCCTCTTCGAGGGCCCTCCTTATTATCGGGCCCGGCTTGATGTCATACTTCTCTAGCAACTCCTTTAACCGCCTAGGGATCTTGGCCGAGACTGTTACGTAATCGACAGGCAACGTTCCTCAGGTAGTCCTCATTTGGTAGACATATATAAGGTTTACATCATGAAGCTTACCACGAGAGGAGGAGAGCGAGGATGAGGGCCATGCTAATAGAGTGCCTTTGAGCTTTAACGGCAAGCGATGAATCGTTGAGTAGACTACGAATGAAGTAAAGGGCCTCGCTAGAAGGCGCCAAGAATACGCTTTATACGTTGAGAAGGACGGCATGGTTATAGGCGTAATTGGCTTGACGGAACAGTCAGAAGGTATTCATTTGCTGTAGAGCCCGAGCACGTATATAGGGTGTGGGTTACCAGGAAAGCGCTAGACCCCGATCTGGTCAATGGATATTTGAGGGCGAGGGATTTAATCAAAGACCTCCTTGGAGAATCAGACCTCTCTGAGAAGACTGCTAAGCCATAAGGTAATAGTGCTCGACAAGGAAATAAAGGTTGAGGTCAGCAGAGTGGTCATAGGTAGGCTGACGCAAACGACTGTCGAAACTGCCTCTAAGCCCATCGACAAGGTAGTCACGAGGGTCGAGGAAGACAACTTGTACATATACGTAGCGGACGAGAAGTCCTACATGAGCCGTCTGCATACCGGGTTGGTTAAAGGGGGGCGAGCGGTATTTGAGGGACATGGACTTGCTAAACAAAACGGCGGTCTTAAAGGGGTAGCAAGTAGAAGACGATATACAATCAATACAGGGTTCCCTCAGCGCCATACGGCTGGGTTCAAGAGCTCTCATAAGTCTAGGATACGACGCGAGGTTGGGGCCCTACTTGGTCTTGACATTCATATTGCCTCGGAAATGAGCCTGAACTCATCGACTTATTAATTCTCGGCCGAGGTCTATTTAAAAGCGTGAGAGAATGTTGCTGAACTTGAGCCGCCTCTCTGCCTTAAAGCTTGAGGGCCTTAAAGGGCGCTCGGCCAAGGAAAGCTCGCTCACGCCAGCGGGCCCTCTGAGAGTTCTTAACCTCACGTTTCTCAAGCCCTCTTAGGGAATTTAAACTTAGCATTCTTGACGCGCTAAGGAGAGTAGGTCAGCGATCGTGTGAACCTCGCGGAGGATTGAAAATCCATTACAGGCTCAAGACGTCTATGGATTACCTAGATGAATCTTCTCATATTCGTTCAACAACCTTCTACACAAACGGTACGTCTTCTCAGCGCTCTCCACAGCCACCCTCGCCTCTTCTCTGCTCACCACTTCGTCTGGTGAAAGCATGAGCGCCTCATCGCCGTACATGCTCACCTCCCTCTTCTTAGCTAGTACTCTAGAGGTGTCTGCCAGAAAGTCTATCTCCTCCCGAAACCACTCTGGGAACCTCTCCTTAGCCATCACCAAGACGTCGGAGACGTCGTGCTTCTTTGGGTACTCGATGCCAACGATCCTGAGAGCAGCCTTCAAAGACAGCTCCACGCACTCCTGCGACAGCCTGAGAGCGTAGGGGTACAGGCCCTCCGCCAGCGCCTCTCGAGCATCTCTCAAACGTGCCTCTGCGTGCCTGAGATACGACCTGGCCACGTCGACGAGTCTCAGAGCTCGACCACCTCCCCAAACTTGTAGTCGGGCTTAAGATCCCAGTACCAAGAGTCCTCGCCTATGAAAACCCTCTTGGCATTTAGCTCGCTTAGCTTCGCCCTCAGTCTGGTCAAAGCTCTCTCCAGAAAGGACCCCTCATCATACAGGATTATTCCGTCCTCCGTTAGGTCTAGGAGTATCGGGGGGAGGCGTAGGACCTCTTCCCTCCTCAAGGGGCAGACGCTGAGCCCTGTATCAACGCCGTACTTCCTGAGCCTCTCGATCTCGCTTGAGGCCTTCCTCTCGACGTCCTCGAGGACGCGCTCAACCCTCGAGGCGAGGCTACCGCTGAAGTCGTCGGAGACC
>CAZLVJ010000029.1:0-7425 GCA_964562935.1 uncultured Nitrososphaerota archaeon | reverse complement strand
GCGCGCCGTCCCACGGGCGACGGAGCCGTACAGACAAATAGACGTCAACTTGTAACTGCGCATGAGATGTAGAAAGGCGTCAAGGATCAGCTGCAAGTACCTCTCCTGCCTGACCTTGTCGAGGTTTCTAATCCTGCCCGAGAGCACCAATATCATGGCCTCGGGGCTAACGACGCGGTAAAGCCTAGGCCTAGACCTCTCTAACAGATAAAGCAACCTAAACCTATGCAACTTGCTGAAAGCTACGTTAACCCACTTCTCGCCCCTGCCGAGGACCTTCACTGCATCGCTGAGGGTAAAAGCCTCTAAGCCAAACTCCAAGTAGAGCTTAACGTAGGCCCCTCCCAGCCATCTAGGCATCCACATTCAAAGTCATATAAACAAATAGTTTAGCTAAATAAATAATTTATGTTAGAGAAGATGTTGAGTGCTTGCCCGTCGATCTCCAGCGTCCACGTGATCGGAGGATCTCAGACAAGCATTCCGTGAAGTCGAAGGGTCTCGTTGGGAAGGACCGAAGAGGACGAGGGTCGGCATAGCGTTCCCGGCCAGGGACTTGGACGAGTTCATCAGCGGCTTAAAGGGCACGAGGTTCATATTCCCATACCTTCCGGCCAAGCTCTCGCCCTACGGGCCGAGGGCCCCGGAGGTCGTCAAGATACGTACGAGGACCATGGCGCCAGGAGAGGAGGAGCAAGTGACCATAACCATACCGATGGAGTATCTCACAATCTTCAACGGCAATTGCTGGATCGTTGAGGAGGGGTTGTACGAGATAAGAGTAGGGGCCTCGTTAAGAGACGTTAGGTTAAAGGCCGTCGTTGAGATGGAGGACGACGTCTACTTCGACCTCTCGCGAGGCGCTTGAGGCCCGGTTGGAATAGGTCCTCAATCACAACCGGCGAGCTTAAGTCCCAGCCCAAGCCGCTCTATGCATCATCGCTCACCCGCTAAACCTTAAATCTGCTTCGACCCTCAATTAACAGCCTATGAGTGGTGAGAGGTCTCCTCAATGCGCTAAGTGTCCGTTGAAGCCCTGTTATCGCGATCCAGAGGCCAAGAAGCCCGCCTTCTGCCCCATGCTCGTATACCCTGAGGTGGTCAGAGAGTCCATGAAGGAGTACGAGAACGAGTTCGTCAGGAGGGTCCACTACTCCTCAACGCTCATAGAGAAGGAGGGCTACGGCGTCTGGCCGAGGGTCAGGGAGGTCGTCGAGCTCTGCAAGAGGCTCAACATCAAGAAGGTAGGGCTCGCCTTCTGCGTAGGGTTGAGCGAGGAGGCCAGCAAGGTGGACAAGATATTCGAGTCGTGGGGACTCGAGGTCTATTCGATAGCGTGTAAGTGCGGTTCTGTAGACAAGACGTGGATCGGGCTGAGAGATGAAGACAAGCTGACTCCAGGGTCCCACGAGTCCATGTGCAACCCCGTACTCCAAGCGATGGTGCTAAACCACGTCGGGACGGAGCTAAACGTTGTCGTGGGGCTGTGCGTTGGCCACGACGCCATATTCATGAGGTACTCGAAGGCCCCCGCGGTCTACTTAATTGCCAAGGACAGGGCGACTGGCCACAACCCGGCGGCCCCGCTGTACTCCTTACACTACTTCTCGAGCCGCGTCCTGCCGTAGATAGGCTTCAAACCCCGCTCTCGAGGGCGTCGTGGCGAGCGCGTCTAGGGATTAGCTCGCTCCACCAGAGTCCGAGCAGTCTCAAACGCTATGCCGACACCCTTAGACCTCAAATAGTCCTCGTACCCTTTTTTGAACTCCGCGAGGTCCTCGAGCGGGTGGACCCCCTTCTCCACCTCGCCTTCGTACACTAGCTTGGCGGTGTACGCTTGGACCAGCGCCGTGAAGGTCGGTATCGCCGGGCTTTCGGGGTCGCCCTTTAGCACCACTAGCTCTGAGACGTCGTCGCTAGGGCCATTCACCCTGACGTAAAGTATCGCCAAGCACTCGACGTCCTTGGGGGTACGTGTCTCCAATAGCTCGGCCAGTAGGTCAGCAGGCCTCACGTCGACGTCGCCGACCCTTACCACCTCCTTACTCATCAAGCCGAGGTCCCTTAACAACTTCATCTTGCTCAGGTGGCCCGGCCGCCTTATCGTGACCTCCCTCATTCGCCTGGCCCTGACGTTCCTGATGAGAGTTCTCAGGCCGTCGCTCAAGAATCCCTCGAACTTCCCCAAATCCCCCAAGTCCACTTCGATCACGGACTCTAAGGGGTCGACGAACCTCACTTGGTAGTCCTCTACGACCCTGGCGAGCCGCGTGTACTCTTCTATCAAGTCCAAGGGGCTCCACGTGACGACGTGGTCGAGGGGCGGCGCGGGCCCTAAGGGCACCTCGCCGACGTATACATCGATCGCATTGACTGCGCCTAGCTCCTCAACGGCGTGGCCTACAACCAAGTTGCTGTAGCCTGGTGCGAAGCCTGCGTCTGGCACGAACACGGAGTTTCTCCTCATGACGTAGTCCTCGAGCGAGTAGGGGTCCTCTGCGAAGAAGGAGACGTCGACCACGCTAACCCCCCTCTTAACGAGCTCGCTTATCATGTCGAAGGCCACACTCGAGGGCAAGGCCGTGACCGCCAAGCTGGCCTTCTTAGCCAATTCGCTGAGCACTTCAGGTTTGTACACGTAGAACTCGACGCCGCTTAGACCACCAACCAAGCGCCCTACGCTAGGGTCCTTATCGACCGCATAAATGGTCACGTCCTTGACGAGCTCCCTAAACGACCTTAAAGACCTAAGCCCGACCCTACCCAAGCCCACGAAGAGCACGTTGCTCACTCAAGACCCCTCACACTCACTCTTTACCGTAGAGGTCTAATAATGCTCAAAGCGTTAACTGCGCATTGAAGGGCAAATCAATGACGTATGCGTGATTCGTAGCGAGTCCTCTTCTCAAGGCTCAACGCGTAAGAGGGCCTCGGGCGCGTTTCAGCGATCGCGAGATTATAATGAGCGACGTGCGATGAGGGCTCAAAGACGACGTGGCACGAGGCCGCTCTTGAGGCGCTCTAATATGTCGATCACCCCCTCGCCGTCCTCCTTTGAGGACACGTAGTCGACCACCTCTTTGACGACTTCGTCAGCATTTGAGGGCGCGGCCTTGAAGTCGACGCTCCTGAGCATCTCGACGTCCACTTCTGAGTCGCCTATAGCGGCCACGAGCCCCTCAAACTTCATCAGTCTCAACAGCTCGCTGAGCCCGACGTTTTTGTTTATGCCCTCAGGCAAGAGCAGGAGTGACCCCTTGTTGTTCACGACCTTGAACTCCACTCCAAACCTAGAGGCCATTGACTTGATTCTCTCAACGCACTCGCTACACGACAAGTTCACGGTGTTCTCCTTGGGCACAACGCATTTCAGCTTCTTGACTTCGCTGATGAACTGGAACCACTTCTCGTCGACTAAGACCCTGCGCTCTCTCGTCGACGGGACGTAGATCGAGACGCCGCCCTCGCACACCCACCCGTCGAAGAGGCCCTCTATGTCCTCTCTGGACTCGAGGTACCCCCTATCCCTCCCAGTGGCCAGTATCAACACCCACCCCTCTCTCTTGAGCTCTAAGAGCTTGTCCCTCAGCTCTTCGGAGACCCTGTCCTCTCCGCCCCTCGTAAGAGTTCCGTCGAGGTCCAGCACTAGCGCCCTACACAATTTCGACCTCTACTCCCCTGCCGTGGAGCTCTTTCGAGAGCCTGCCTATCAACCACTTCATCTTCTGCTGATTCGCGACGCTTAGCAAGAGGTCTACCTCGGTCTTATCGTCCCTCGTGATGATCGAAAGTATCTTGGGGTCCTCGAAGAGCTCTGGCTGGATCATACTCAACGCCTCCGCCACAATCTTCTCGGCCTCCTCCGGCGCTACGCCGCTGAAGACCACCTTCAACTCGATAGACGTCGGCGCGGCCGACGACTTGTTCACCACCGGGTACTTGAGGAAGAATTGGTTCGGGATAATTATTCGCTCCCCCTTGACAGATACGAGCTCAACGTCCTGGCTGTTTATGGACACGACCCTTCCCGAGATCCTCCCGACCTTTATGAAGTCCCCTTCGTCGAAGGGCCTCCTGACCCTCAAGTATATCTCCCCTGCGTAATTCGAGAACACGTCCCTCATGCTTATCAGCAAGACTATGAAGATCCCTATCGATATGCTCGTCAACACTATCACGTCGAGGCTTAATATGCTGAACGCCACGATCGCGCCCAGTATTATGATAAAGTACTTCACCAACTCAGCGAGCTTCGAGGCGAATGAGCGCCCGAACTTGCTCAAATTCCTCATTATAAGGGCTCCCGACTTCGAGCCCAAGAAGATCGCCAAAGCTATCGAGGTAATTGCGAGCGCCACCCTCACTATGAAGTACTCCTCTGGTGTCAACTCTCTAACCTCCCTATCTTCTTCAAGAGGCCCTTGATCTCCCTATCATGGCATGCGAGGTAAATTACGTCTCCAATCTGTATGTCTTTCGCGGAGCTAGCTCTAATCCTTTTGTCGGTGGACAGCACGAAAAATGGGGTGTCACTCTTTAAGACGAAGCTCTGGACCCTCCTCAGGGTCTTAGCGTCTTCGACCTTAATCGCGTATATCCCGCCCTCAACTTTGGAGAACTCGTGTATCACGTTGACTCTAAACTTGCCCACTATCTCCTTTATCTTTGACCCGATAGTCTTGTAGGGGTTAATTACGTACCTCACGTTCTCCTTCGCGAATACCGGCTCATTGAGGGGGTTGTTCAAGATCGCAATCACGATGGGGAGGTCGATCTTGATGGAGTGCTTGGCATACCTCAGGTTGAGGGCGTCTGAGTCCGTTGCGGACACCAATACGTCTATTAAGAAGCGGTTTCTGCTTATGTACTCCTCCACTCCCTCTATGCTCGAGAGCACCACGTCTGCAAAAGGAAAGGTCTTCTTGAGCATCTCGACCTTCTCTGAGGTGAATTCAATGATCGTCAGCCTCCCCCTTGGGTCTATATCCCTCAAGGCCGTAATCGCGAAGTAAGCTAAGTGGCCTCCACCTATCACTACCGACCTCACGCGAATCCGGCCCCCCGTAGATCCATCTTGCCTATACTCGACATGTACTCGCTAGCCCAGAGCTCGTCTATCTTCCCGTCCCTCATCGCTCTCTTCAATATCGCCTCCGCCACTTGATAGGCCATGTCGGTGAGGGCGTGGAGGGGCTTCATGTCGTGCTCTTTGAAGCCCAAGTCGACTTCGACGATCCTCACGCCCATCTTGTGCAAGTCTATCAATAGGCCGACGTCTACTCCCCAGCCGCTCTCGAATTCCACTTGGTAAAAGACCTCCCTCAGCCCGGCGATCTCCCCGCTCAAGGGTTGCCTGAACTTGGCCAGCTCTGGATAAAACATCCTGAGAAGGGGCTTGGCCACGAGCTCTGTGACCCTGCCCGCTACCCTCTCGAAGCACCCCTTGACGAACTCGGCCTCTCCCCGCATTATCGGCGTGTAGAGCTTCTCGATGAACTCTGGCGTGAGGTTGGCTACGTCGACGTCCACGAAAACGACTACGTCCCCTGACGAGAGGTACGCCCCGTCCCTCATGGCAATGCCCTTGCCGGGGTAGACTAAGTTGCTTTGAATTATGACCTTGGCGCCCTCCTTTAAGGCAACAGACACGGTGCCGTCGGAGCTACCGCCGTCGACAACTATGACCTCCTTGACGTGCCTAGCCCTAAAGGCCGTGCGCACGGCCCTCCTGACGTACTTCTCCCTGTTCCTCGAGGGGAAGACAACGCTGACGTCCATAGGTGCTAAGACCTGTGAGGATTTAAGACCCATCCCTAATAAACCTAACCTTGAGGCCAGCGGATAAAGGTCATAAAACCTTGGCTGAATGTTCCTATTGAGAGATGATAGCGCCCAGTGCTAGACCGTCTCGTGACCGCGTGATGTAGGCGCTCTTTTATTAGAAAAACAGTCCAGATGATCGAGAAGGCGAAAATCAAAGAGAAGATGAGGATATTTACTCCTCTCAAGACTTGGACCAAGCTAAGGAGTACATTAAGTGAAGTCGGGCCGTAGACCGTCTTTGAGGCGTTGAAGTGAGACGTGGGAGTTGACTCATTGGTCTTCATGAAGAGCCCTCGGAGAAAACCAAAGAAGGAGAGCGTGAGCATCGGGATCGCGAGCATGGACTTCAGAGTCCTAGGCTTCGTGGCTATCATCCCAAGGACTAGCCCAAGGGCTTGCCAGTAGGTATCTAAGGGGAACGCTATTAGCCCGAGCAATATCATGGCCGAGGTCACACGCCGGGTCAGGTCGGCAAATATCTCGAGCCTCTTCAGCAACGGGATCTTGCACTTCAACAACCTCGGGATTAAGGCCATGTACCGCCCCTCGAGCCCAGACCACTTGATCTCCCTCTCCAAGAACTTTTTGAACGCAGGCGAGTCTTCGTAGCTGAGAACGTCGTCAGCGAGCACGGACTTGTAGCCCAATTTGAAGAGCTCGATCGAGTGGATGAAGTCTTCGCCCACCTCGTTCGGCAGGGGGTGCTTTATCAAGACGTCGGCCCTGTAGACGACGTTATGCCCACACGAGAGGAAGTAAATTGGAAGCCTATTTTCGAAGAAGCCCGCTACTTCCTCGCAGAGGAAGCCCCGCCTCCCCAAGATCTTGGCCTGCACGAAGGCGGTCTTTTCATTGAAGTAGCTCAGGACCTTCTCGTAGAAGTCCCTCGAGACCTCGCCATCCCAGTCGAAGATCCCTATGAAGTCGTACTTCCAGCCGTTCTCCTTGACCCAGTCATTTATGGCCTCAGCCTTCGTCTTCCTTCCTGGTTAAGATGTAAACGTCACTCTGGGCCCTCAGAGACTCCAAGAGCTCTAGCTTGAGGATGTCGCACTTAGCACGCACCAAGCTCGCTATCTTCGCCTCCCTCTTAGAACCCGGACCTGCACGAGAAGGCCTATACCTACCCCCCTAAGGATTACGCATGACACTCTCATGAGCCAGATGAATCCGAGGTAGAGCAGGAGGGCCCCGCCGGTGATAGTTCCGACGAGCAAAGCCGTACCTGAGATATCACTGAACCCTCCTCAAGTTAAAGGGCGTGCCACGCTCCCTCTCGAAGGGCTTCATCTTCGCCGGTGTCTCTAAATGGACTTTTAGTCCTAGATGGCCTCGGCAGTGCGGTAAGCGCCCTAATTGGGCTCTTTTCTGCCTTGGGCAGCTTTATTCTACAATTCCTGCGATCGTGGGCCTCGACGATCTTAGCTCGTGAAGCGACTTCAGCTTTTGGAAGGATAGAGCTTGTCGAGGGACGCGACAAGGTGCTTCTCGATCATTATCCTCTCGAAGTGAAGAAATATCTCTTTCGGCTCTGGCACCTTCTTGTAGATGACGCCCTTTCCGACGGGGTCCTCTCCAGACCGCAATAGCTCCCTTATCCTC
>CAZLVJ010000028.1:0-12161 GCA_964562935.1 uncultured Nitrososphaerota archaeon | reverse complement strand
CCCTTCTCAGTCCCGTAAGCTGAGCCGTCCTTCCTTAAGAAGACGACGTCGTCTTGGACTATCTCGATCCCCTCGCCGAGGCTAGGGTCTAGGCCGTGGTCATGACAGCTGTGGGTGGTCTTACCCGTGGCCGACAGCCCGAAGAGGAGCATGGAGTATCTGCGAAGCCTGCCGTCGGGTCCCCTGGCCCTAACGATCTTCGCCCCCGCGTGAACCCCTAGAAAGCCTCTCTGCTTCGCGCACCACATCGCCATTCTTAGGAAGCCCTTCTTGGCCTCTCCGAAGTAGTCGGAGCCCAATACGTAGGTGACCCCTATCTCGGGGAAGACGAGCACCTGCCTGTCCTTCTCCTGCCACTCGGGGATGTAGAGCAAGTAGAGGTGGGGCCTATCTCTGCCCAAGACAACCTCGCTCTCGTCGAATAACAAGAGGTCGAGCATGTAAGCCAGCCTAATGCTGTCCCTCCTCTGCACTGACACGTACATGGTGCAGAGGGGCGTAAACTCGTCGTTGTCCCCCATGACCTTGTCTATGCGAACGAGGGGTGCTCTCTTAGTGTAGTTGTGAACTCTATGGAGGGTCTGAGGGACCTTTTCGAGTATCTCCACTTGCTTTTCGCTGAGCCTTTGGTAATTCATTACCTTGGGGCTTCCTATGTAGACCGTCAGGCCAGCGCTCCTATTTCTAACGCTGGTGATGAACACCAAGTTGCCGTATTTGGTCTTTATCGCGTGCTGCTCAGAGAGCCTCCGCAATTCCTCGGAGCTGTGGCGCACTACATTTGGCGCACTTTCCAGTGACCTTATGTTTTCCTTGACGTTCCTCAACAGCTCCTCAACGCTCGCGCTTACAGCGCTCGCCAACTCCCCGTCCTCCTGCTACGTATGAGCACTTTTCTCAGCCTTAACAAAGCGAACACTTAAAAGGCTTCTCTTTTTAACAAAATGTTAAGGGAGCTGTCGAGAGTTGTTTGAGAAGAAGCTCTTGGCCAAGCTCATGGAGAACGCCCGAGCACCTGTGTATAAGCTAGCTCAAGAGCTTGGGGTCAGCAGGCAAACGGCCTCTAAGTGGCTTAAAAAGCTCGAGCAAGACCTGTCGCTTAAGTACATCGCCTTGCCAGACCGCAACAAGTTGGGCCTAGACGTCAAAGCGTACGTGATGGTCAGAGTAGCTCCTCGTGAAGACGTCAGGAGGAGGGTGGAGTCTAGAGTGAGAAAGCTCAAGCAGATAGCCCAGGCGCACTACATCTACGGGCGCTATGACATGGTATTGGAAGTCCTAGCAAAGGACCGCGAGGACCTGTCGAACCTCATAGACTCGCTACACGAAATTGAGGGGGTCCTGGAGACCGAGACGTTCATTGTTAGAGAAGTCGTGAAGGACAGGCCCTTAGACCCTATAATCAGGGCCTTGAAGTAAGTTATTAAGTTAATGAAGAGATAGAGCTTTTAAGACCTCTTCAGCCCCTCAGCAACTCCTTGAAGTCGCTTTCAGGGGTTGAGGCTAGCTTTATCTCGTACCTCTCCTTCAACACCTTGAGGATGTCATCGTTCACAAAAGCTGGGAGCCTGGGAAGTAGGTAAATGCCTTTCACGCCCAAGTACAGCAGGCTCAACAGTATTGCTATTGCCTTCTGCTCGAACCAGCTCACAACCATAGTCAACGGTAGCTCCTCGAGCTTCATACCCAATAGCTTAGCTAGGTCCGGTAGCAGGTCTATCGCCACTATAGCGTCGTTGCATTGACCGAGGTCCATGAGCCTCGGCAAGCCCTCGACATCCCCGAGGTTCAAGTCGTTGAGCCTGTACTTGCCGCAAGCGAGAGTCAGGATTACGACGTCCTTGGGGAGCTTTAGCGCCAGCTCCCTGAAGTACTCCATCTCCTTCAGCGGCGAGTCACACCCGCCTATCAAGAAAATCCGCCTTATCTCCCCCTCCTCTATCAACTCCTTAATCTTTTTTGCGTTTCTGAGGATCGCTGACCTCGAGTAGCCAGTCCACAAAGTAACCTTGCTCTCCTCCTCTTTAACTTCGGGGAGCCCCTCGACCCTCTTAATCAGCTCGCTGAAGTCGTAGCCTTTTATGTGCTTGACTCCCGGTAACCTGACCGGCCCGGTGGTGAACATCCTATCTCTGTAGGCCTCTGTTGGTATCAGCGCGCAATTGCTAGTAGCTAATATCGCCATCGGGTACTTGGCGAAAAGCTGTCGCTGGTCATGCCACGATCTACCTAAGTTCCCGACCAAGTGCTCGTACTTTTTGAGCTTGGGATACCCGTGTGCTGGCAACATCTCCGAGTGAGTGTAGACGTTTATCCCAGTCCCCTCGGTCTGCTCCAGCAGCCCCTCCAATGCCCTAAGGCTGTGGCCAGTGACTATGATCCCTCGACCCTCGACCGTCCCTGTCCTCACAGGGGTGGGCTCTGGCTCTCCATATCTGTCCACGTGAGCCCTCTTGAGCAACCTCATGGCCTTAACATTGGCCTCTCCGAGCTTCAAGCAGTACTCGAAGAGTTCCCTCTCGTCGAAGTTGACGTTGGTCTTGGTGGTGAAGAGGGCTTCCTCCAAGAAGGCGTCGACCTCGGGATCCGAGTAGCTTAACTCTCTAGCGTGGTACAGGTAAGCCGAGACGCCCTTGACGCCGAAGAGCAGGAAGTCCTGAAGGCGGGCGGCAGTAGGGCTCTTCCCGCAGACGCCGACCACCGTGCAGCCAGTCCCCCTAGCGGTCTGAGCGCATTGGTAGCAAAACATCTTCAGCTCGTGACTCATAGGGCCACCGCCTTCTCCTCTCATTTGTAATTAATAAAAATGCTTATTATTGTAAATCAGCTGAATGCCTATAGGCATTTATAAATAATAAGGCTGCTCTCGTGGAGGTCTATGATGTCCCAAGGCCGGGCATCCAGAGCAAGAGCCTTCTTTGAAGCTCTGGCAGTCACGGCATATTATTGCGTTTCCACAGGGAGGCCTGTCCTCGGGCCTGTCGTAGACTCTGACGGGCGCTACAATCCCTCTAACGGCCGAGACCATGATGTTGAACTCCACGTCCTTGACGTCCTCGTCGGCCCTCAGGTGGTTGTCGACTATCGACTCAAGAGTCGACAAGTCCTCGGCCATGAACAAGAGGCATAAGTTGTTCTTCCCTGTCGTGATGAAGCCGTTGAGGAAGTAAGGGCAGTTGACGAACTTGCTCAAGACCTTGCTTACGTCGGTCGTGGAGACGTCTACCTTGGCCACGTGGAGCCCGACCTTTAGAGGGTCTATACCGACCCTTTTCTCAAGAGCGCCCATCTGCTTGAGCTTCTTCACCCTAATCGCGACGGCTGGCTGAGATATCCCCACCCTTTTGGCGACCTCTTCTTGGGAGATGTCAGGATCCTCGGAGTACAGCGATATTATCTTGAGGTCCTTGGCGTCGAGCTTCGCAAGCCTTCTCGATAGAAATAAGCTCATAAGGGCACCCCTTATGAGTCATTTACCACATCTTATACACCATCGATCGGATAAAAATTATCCTTACGATGGGCGATGTGGACTTGCTAGTCATGGCTTAGCGACCTTTAAGCTCTGATGATAGGACCTCCACCTCGTATCATTCTGTTTACAATATATAAGGGCAGGAAGGGCTATGTTTCACTAGGTGACCTGCTTGGGCATGATTTTTGAACCGGAATCGAAGGTCTTCGGCGACGTCTTTCAAGAAAGGGGCGGGATCCCTCACTACAAGACCTTTGTCGCCGGGGAGTGGGTAGACAGCAGAAAATACTTCGAAGTCAAGTCGCCTATCGACTTGTCCGTCATTGCTAAGGTCTCCAAATTAGACTGGCACTACGTTGATGGCGCCTTGGCTAAAGTTTACAGCCGTGGCAGGTGGTCCGTCAGAGACATGCCGGGAGAAAGGCGCATCGAAGTCTTGGAAAGCGCCGCGCAAAAGCTCGAAGAGCTCAAGGAAGACTTCGTCCGGGCATTACAGGTCAACGCGGGCAAGACTCGCTCTCAAGCGCTTGGAGAGGTCATGGCCACCATAGACAGAATTAGGGCGGCTCACTTGGACGTCAGGAAGATCTTCGGAGAGTACATGCCCGGCGACTGGAATTCTACGACCGTGGAGACGGAGGCGGTCGTAAGGAGAGAGCCCGTGGGAGTCGTGCTGGCCATCGTACCGTTCAACTACCCCCTCTTCGACGTGGCCTCAAAAGTCGTCTACAGCTTCGTGGCCGGCAACGCCATCGTGATTAAGCCGCCATCTGCAGATCCTCTGCCAGTCCTCCTTTTCGCTAAGGTCTTGGAGATCAGCGGCTTTCCGCGAGACTCGCTGGCCGTAGTGACCATACCCGGCGCTGAGAGCGATAGATTAGTGGCCGACGAGAGAATCGGCGCTATAAGTTTCACCGGCAGTAGCGAGACTGGCAAGAAGGTCATCGAGAGAGCTGGCATCAAGCAGTTCGTCATGGAGCTCGGCGGCGGAGACCCGGCAATAGTGCTGGCCGACGCTGACTTGAACATCGCCGCTGAGAGGGTCGCAGCAGGGATATACAGCTACTCTGGGCAGAGGTGCGACGCCATAAAGCTTGTGCTCGCCGAAGAAGCGATATACGAGGACTTCAAGGCCCTCCTCGTGAAGGAGCTGTCGAAGGTCAAGGTCGGTGATCCCAGAGACCCTACCACCACCATGGGGCCGTTGATCGACTCCAGCGCCGCGGACGCGATGATGGAGGCAATCGAGGACGCCGTGAAGCGAGGAGGCCTCATACTCTTCGGCGGCAGGAGGTTGGGGCCGACATACGTCGAGCCCACCCTCATAGAGTTCAGGGACAAGAGTGCGCTGAGGCAGTGCACCTTGTACCAAAAGGAAGTCTTCGCGCCGATCGCGTTGATAACTAGCTTCACCGACATCGACGAGGCCATAGAGTTGGCCAATGGTAGGAGATACGGCCTCGACGCGGCGATATTCGGCGAGCACCAAGCTAAGATTAGAAAGCTCATCAGATACCTTGAGGTGGGGGCCGTTTACGTGAACGACATGCCCAGGCACGGCGTTAGCTACTACCCCTACGGTGGGAGAAAGAACTCAGGGGTGGGCAGAGAGGGGATAGGCTACTCGATAGAATACGTGACCGCGTACAAGACCGTGGTATACAATTACAGAGGAAGGGGTGTCTGGAAGTACACCTCCTGACGTACTTGCCTCAGAGAACGAGGCTTTTCCCTTTAAGAGGAAAAGGCCTCGAACTTATGTATGGACGGCGAGGTCACTCGACCCTCTCGATTTTTATGGACTTTGAGGGACACACCTTGACGGCCCTCATCACGCACTCGTAGAGCTCCTCCGGGATGACCCCAATGGAGGTCTTCTCGTCTAGGTATACGCTGTATTCGTCGACGACCTTGTTCTTGCCGTTGTCGGAGCCCCGCTCGAAGACTTTTGGGCAGGCCACTCGAGCCGCTCCGCAAGCTATGCAAGCCGCTCTATCGACGATAACTCTGTACTTGGCCATGTTATCACGAGTTAAGGAATAAAAGCCCCGGTAAAAATTCTCATCGCGCAATCGCTGGGCTGGTGAAACAGCGCAAGGAGGTCGACGACCCAAGCTTATAACTTTAACATAGTTCGCGAATCTTTTTCATAAATTATTAACAAATGACTTATTAATTATCAGGAGAGCACTTTATTGGTGAGTTCGAAATGAGCGTCGTGAGGAAGGTCGTGAGAAAAATAGTCAGGATCGATCCAGAAAAGTGCGACGGCTGTGGAGCCTGCATTCCAGCGTGTCCAGAAGGGGCCCTCCAAATAGTCAACGGGAAAGCCACTCTGGTAAAGGAGTCGTTGTGCGACGGTCTAGGGGCTTGCGTCAAGGAGTGCCCCAAGGGCGCCATAACTATTGAGGAGAGGGAGGCGGAGCCTTTCGAGCTACCTGGCCACCACGCTCCTCAAGTCGAGTTGCCTAGGGCCGAGCCGCGAGCTAAAGGCGGGATAGCCAACTGGCCCGTGAAGCTCGAGCTCGTAAACCCTCGAGCCCCCTTCTTGAGCGGTCGTGAGCTCGTCGTGTCAGCCGACTGCGCCCCCTTCGTGTACAGAGACTTCGTCACCAGCTTCGCGGGCAAGGTTGTGGTGTCCGGGTGCCCGATATTCGGTGACAAGGCCCTCTACAGGGACAAGCTGATGGGGATGATGAAGCACAACGACGTGAAGTCGCTCAGGGTCATCAGGATGGAGGTCCCCTGTTGCTCAGAGCTGACCAGGATAGCTCGCGAAGCGCTCGAGAAGTCGGGAAAGGGTATAAAAATAGAGGAGCTCGTAGTCACAATCGACGGCAACCTCAAGACTGCCTAGCTCACGCGAGGTGGCGTTATGGCGTTAAAGTACTGCCCTGGGGCTAGGAGCCTCGTAGAGCCCCAGATAATAGCCACGTACTGCCCGGTCTGCGGGGCCGAGGTGGAGTTCTTTGAGTATGAGACTGAGAGGAAGTGCCCAGAGTGCGGCAGGACGGTCAAGAGGGAGGCCTCGGAGTCCTGCATCATGTGGTGTAAGTCGGCGGCGGAATGCATAGCTAACCTCAAGAAGCTGGGAGTGCTACCGCCAGAGAGAGCAGAAGAGCTTGAGAAGATGCTCCGGGAGAAGACGAAGTCCAAGTGACTTGAATGCGGAGGAGGTTTAATTGGGATGCTAGGCCCGCTCTTGGGCTTGTCGTGCCACATTACTGGCCAAGGTCATCCGTCGCCTTAAACCAAGTAGTGCCACGAACTTGTCGGGCTCTAGGGCCACAGACCTAGGGCTCGAGCGATTTGGGCCGACGATCTAATGAGGCGAGACCTTGACGTCAAAAACTATCGGATAAAAGAGCCGGGCAAATTAGCCTGACATTGCGTGGTAAAGCTTTTCTGCAACCGAAGTGGTGCGTATAGGAGATTGAAGTAGGGGATTGGTAGCAGTGGTGAAGAAGAAGGTGATAAAAGATAAAGTTCTATTCATTTGCGAAGAGTGTGGGCTGGCTTATGAGGATAAGAGCTGGGCCGAGAAGTGCGAGGACTTCTGCTCTAAATACCATGCATGCTCAATAGAGATAACAAGGCATGCTGTAAGAGTGATGGACGAATAACAAGGAGTGGAATCTTCACTTACGTGAACCGCTCCTTGAACTTTAACGGTTTATAAATCGTCGCTTTGACACGAACCCTACGATCCTCCTCCTTCAAAGCTCATAATTGTCTAGACAATTACTTTAAGGGGGCAATTGAATTGATCTTAAGGCGTAGCGTTGGCCGCTACTTCTAAATAGCCTTGACCATGGCCTTCTCGTCACAGTGCTTATAAGTCTCGGCACATAGGTGGGTATGGGAATAATCGTGGAAGTGGACGACAGAAGCAGAATCACAATTCCTGCCGACATAAGGCATAAGCTAAAGTCTAAGAAGTTCTTGGTCAGCGTCAAGGAGGGCGCCATAGAGCTGAGACCTGTGTACGACGAGAGGCTTGAGGTGCTCAAGCGTTTTAACGAGGTCAAATTGATTGGAGACCCGTGCTTCGTAAACTTCGATGCGGCTGAGGCCAAGCACAAAGTCGGTGGGAGGAAGCGTTGAGGTTGGTCGATGCGGACGTCTTGTCCTAGCCCTCTATGACTTGTCCCCCTTTTAACCCGCCTTGCAGAGCCCTATAGAGAAGGCTGCTCGAGGCGAGCTTGAGCTTTACGTAACCCACACGACGCTTCTGGAGGCGTACAACGTATTGTACTGAGCCTGCAGAGTGAGGCCGTGCAAAGCAATCCTGGAGAAGACGTCGGTCGCCTTGCTCATAATGGAAGCGGTGTCCCCATCCGTCAAGGGGCTCGACATAGCGAGAGAGGAGAACATCCCGCTAGGAGATGGGATACTAATAGCCACGGCCCTCGAGAACAAGCTACCAGTAGAGGTCTCGAACGACAGGCATGTAGAGAAAGTAGCGCCAAAGTTAGGCCTCATAGTCGAAAAACCCCCTTAAGCGCTAACTCACATGCAGAGGCGCGGTTGAACGAAGGCAGAGGCCTCTACGGATAACGCCGCACAGAAGGAGTGGCAAGCCCCGACATAGCATTTGATGCGACCGCTCAGACAGCACGGCGCGTGGCTTAATAAATTGCATGCTTGACACATAAGACCTCACCGACATTGTACTTTAAATCGGCCTTTATTGTGATGAAAGGGAAAAATGGATTAAATTAGGAGGCAAGGGGCTTGGAACACGATTACCCTAGCGCCTTTTCAAGCCTCTTGTTCACTTCGTCCCAGTTGACTATGCTCCAGAAGGCCTCCACGTAGTCCGCTCGCTTATTCTTGTAGTCGATGTAATAGGCGTGTTCGAAAACGTCCAAGACCATCAGTACGGGGCAACCGGGTACGACGTTGACGTTGTGCTTTTCTACCTGCATGATTAGCAGGCGACCAGTAAGCTTACACAGCGTTAAAACCGCCCACTCAGAGCCTTCTACTGTTATCGCCGCTTGGGAGAACTCCCTCTTGAACCTCTCGAAGCCGCCGAACTCCCCATCTATGAGGTCGGCCAGCCTTCCTCCAAGCCTGCCGCCACCTTTGCTCGGCGGCGCCAAGTTCCTCCAAAATATCGAGTGGAGGACGTGTCCATCGACGTTCCACGAGAGCTCTTTCAGGGCGGCCTTGACGTCTACGTTCTTCTTCCTAGCGCTCTCGAGCTTCTTCAGTACTGCGTTCACGCCGTTAACGTAGGCTTGATGGTGTATCGAGTGGTGCGCGCGTAACTGTTCCTCTGACATATAGGGCGATAGATCTCCGTAGCCGTAGGGCAATTGAGGCAAGGCGTAGAACTTACCGACCTCCATCTAAGCGACCTTCACGTAATACCATTCTTGACTTAACGATCTAAAAAGTTTCCCTCTAAGTCCCGGACCTGCCTTGAGAAGCTCGACGCCGTCAATTGGCAGCCCCTTTCCTCTTCCAAAGCGCTTGGAAGCATTACTGCTTAGACCTAAACCTTGCTACTTTTACTATCTTCAAACTAGCCTCGTGCATTAAAGCTTTAAACCACAAGAGCCTTAGTGCTATGCTAAAGGAGATTCACAATCTTGGTCTTGCTTCGGTTAGAAATCTTTATGACACGAACCTCATAAATAATTAATTAGAACTATCAAAGAGAAGACGCTGTTGGAGGTCCATGGCATGCCCAAGGTGAAGGTAGGGGACATAAACATCTACTACGAGATCAAGGGCGAGGGCGAGCCCTTGGTCATGATAATGGGGCTGGCAGGTAACTTGGACTGGTGGGATCCGCGAATGATATCGGAGTTCTCGAAGTACTTCAAGGTGATATTGTTCGACAACAGAGGCGCTGGCCGTAGCGATATGGGCGAGAAGCCCTTCTCGATAAAGCTCTTCGCCGACGACACCTCGGCGCTAATGGACGCTCTCGGCATTCCCAAGGCCAACGTCTTAGGGTTCTCGATGGGCGGGATGATAGCTCAAGAGCTCGCGTTGAACTACCCTGAAAAGGTCAAGAAGCTCGTCCTGTGCTCTACGTTCTGCGGCGCGAGGAAGGGGGTCCTCCCACCTCCTCAGCCCGTGCCCCTCGACGAACTCGAAACAAATCCAAGGAAGGTAATGGAGTTCATGGCTAGTATGATCTTCACGGAAGAGTTCACCAGGAGCAATCCTCAAGCCTTTGAGGACATGATCAAGCGGATGCTCAGAGCCCCTATATCCAAGGAGGCATTTGTTCAACAGTTCTACGCCATAATACAGTTCGATACTTACGACAGGTTGCCGCAGATAAAGGCGCCTACTCTGATAGTGCACGGGAAGAAGGACGTACTCCTACCAGTAGAGAACGCGACTATCATGGCCCAGCGCATACCCAACGCCAAGCTGGTCATACTTGAGGGCTCAGGGCATGGGCTTGCAGAGGAAATGGACAAAGCCATAAGCGCGATATTGAGCTTCCTACGCGAGTAGGGTTGAGGACTACACGAGATGCGCAAACCACTTTCATTATTTTTGTGCTAACTTCATGCAGAATCGCATCCAACAGCCCTCGATTTGTCTGGTTCTTGACAACTAGCGCTCCGTTCTTCTCGTTGTTTTCGCGGCACCCGAAAAACTTCGTAGCATTTAAATTTTAACGGGTTCCTTAAACAGACGAAAAGCAGGGTGATCGAAAAACGGCGTCTAAGGAGTTGCTTGATCTGTTGAACGATGCCATAGCGAGGGAGATACAGGTCTCGATACAGTACATGTGGCAGCACGTTCAGTGGAGGGGCATAAAGGCCTTCAGCATTAAGGACGAGCTGAGGAAGATAGCCATAACGGAGATGAAGCACGCGGAAGCGATAGCTGAGAGGCTGTTCTACTTGGGCGGAGAGCCCACGACGACTCCGACCCCCATATATGTGGGCAAGAGCCTGAGGGAGATGATAGAGCGCGACGCCAAGGACGAGGAAGAGGCGATGAAGTTGTACAAGCGGATAATAGAGGTCGCGAGAAGAGAGGGCGATGTAACGACGGCGACACTCTTCGAAAAGATATTAAGCGACGAAGAGGAGCACCACGACTTCTTCACGAGCCTGCTAGAGGAAATCTAGAATTTAGTCGTGACCCCCCTTTTCACCATTTTTAAGTGCGACCCTGCGCGTCGTCTTTAAAAGATCGTGACGTCACGAGATTTCGCTAAGCTCGATCTTCTTGATGAAGTCCAGCACTCCTTTTATCTCGTCTCTAACCCTTTAGCCTCCTCGAGGGCATCTCTGCTGGGTCTGGCAAGCCCCATTCCCCGACGTGCTTGGCTCTAACGAAGGGGCACGACGGCCCGCTACAGACGATCACGACTACGTCAGCGACCTCTTGTAGCCCTCTCGTCAAGGGCTAAGGGCTCTTATTACTAATGTCTATTCCATCTTTGAGCATAACCTTCACGGCATTCGGGTGAACTTCCTTGACTGGCTTAGGGCCTACGCTGATGGCTCTCTGGCTCTCGGGGCGAATTTGTTGAAGTAGGCCTCAGCTCTCTGGCTCCTAAAGCTGTTCTCGTTACAGACGAAGAGCGCGAAGCCCACGTCGAGGCATCCTCGATAGATCTTTTGTTCCCTTGCTAAATTTTTGTTGTATCAAGTCACCCACGACTTCGATTATGTTGGTGGGCCGGCCCGGATTTGAACCGGGGACCACTACCTCGTAAGGGTAGCGTTCTGGCCAGGCTAAACTACCGGCCCCTCCTTCATTTACGAGGGATATGGGGGCTTTTATGCTTTCATCATGTAGCTTGTTTAAAAGGTCTCGGTTGCTGACAGGGTAGCCTGAGAGCCTCCGTCCCAGCTAGCTATGTATCTGGTGCTAGCTTAAACGGTGTGACAAGGAGCTCGCCTATCAATCTTAATGAGCCTTGCACATCTAGCTTTATTGCTGAAAAGCCTTGGTGTAAAATTTAGTTTAGGCGTTACGGTTATTACGGTACCAGGAATGAGCGCGATAAGAGGCTCGCTCTGAAGGACTTGAAGGAGATCATTAGAGGTAGTGTGAGACCCTCTCGACGTCCTTCTTGAGCACGCGCCTGACGGCGTATATCATTGCGTTCAGGTAGAGGATGGCCCACTCGCTCGCGTCCTCAGCGGGTATCCCGAGCTCTATGGCCCTTCGGGAGAACAGAACCTCTATGGCGTCCTCGAACTCGGGCGAGTACTTCTGCATACAGAAGACTATGTGGAAGCCCGGCAGGGGGGTCACGGCTACGGCCCAAGCGGTCGCGTCGTCTATTTTGAAGTCCACCAGCCTGCCACCTATCGCCATGGCGACTGTCTTGACCTCCTCGGGCGTCAGGTCCTTTAAGGCCTTGACCCTTAGCTGAACGGCGTTCTTGAGAAATCTGTCGTGGGCCAGACCGCCTTCTAGCTCCCTTATGCTCACTAGATCCCCTCTCTTAAACATGGCGGACCCGCGCTGGTTAAAGGACTGCCACGCCTAATATGCGCTTCGACGAGACATCTGAGGAGTAAGCACCGAACCGACGTCGTAGTGCTACTAAAGCGCCCCTTTATGCAGCAGAGGAGCTCTCGTCCTTAGAGGCCAGAATGTGCCAGAAACTTGAAATCTAAATCGAGGGATGGAGATAGGATAAGCGAATCGGGGATCGAAGTGCTCGTCGAAGAGCTGAAGGAGAGGTGGTGGA
>CAZLVJ010000027.1:0-12215 GCA_964562935.1 uncultured Nitrososphaerota archaeon | reverse complement strand
ATGAGCCAATCGAGCACGTAGCCCAGCCTGCTCTGCCTCAGGGCCAGCGACTCCCGCCCCGAGTACTCGGTCCTGAACCTAGACATCAGCGAGTCCACGACTACCAGCTTCACGCCCTCCTCAACTGCTCGCACCAGGTCCGATGTGGTCACTTGGAGCAAGTGGTCCGTGTTCATCACGTCTATGACGTAGACGTTGCCGAGAGCGTAGTCCGGGTCGAGCCCGAACCTCTCGGCCACGGCCCTCACCCTACTGGGGCTGAATGTCCCCTCAGCGTCCATGAAGTAGCACTTACCTCCTAGGCCCCCTTTGTTGGCTGAGAGCTGCACCGTGACGGACAGTTGCAGGCAGAGCTGCGTCTTGCCGGCACCGGGCTGCCCGCAGAGCTCGTATATCGCTCGAGGCCTCATGCCCCCGCCCAATAGAGAGTCGATGCTCTTGACCCCTGTCGTCAGCTGGAGCTGAGGCCTCTGGGTAGAGTGCTCAGAGGCCTTGACGGCCCTCAGCGGCATGAACAGGCTCCTGGCGTGGGCCAGCGCCCTCCTAAGGGCCCTCTCGTCGGCGTCGACCATGTTGAGGAGCTCGTCGAGGTTGAAGAGCGACAGGTGCTTGGCCGAGCATATCCCAATACTTCGGAGCTTCTCGGCCGTCTTCGGCCCTATGCCGTCCAAGTCCTCGAGCTCGACGTTCTCGCTCATTTGGGCTCACCCTCGAGCTCCTTGACCAGTAGCTTTATGGCCGCTAGGGCCTTGAGGGCCAGCGCCAGCCGGAACTCGTCATCTCCCTGCTGGATCTGGGACGCTAGGGCTTGGCAGGACTCAGATATGGCTTGGAACTCCGGCAGGCTGTAGTCCTCCACGAAGAGGGTCCTCTCCTCTTGGGACCTCTTCGTCTTCAACCTTATCTCCCTCTTGACCCTCCAGCCGCCCTCGGACCTGTAGAGCGTGAAGGAGACGAGGTAGATGCCCTTGTACGATGCCCCCGCGACCCAAGTCAATGAGCAGCCCCTCCTCTCTATCCTCGTGCCAACCACCCCTCGAGCGCTTCAAGCTCCTCTACGGCGTTGAGCCCTCTGACGGTTATCTTGAGCCAGTACTTGCCGTCAGCCCCCACAACCTCGCTCGCGAGGCCGTGAGCCAGGAGGGCGTTTATCAGCCTAGTGGCCTCGAGCGACGACACGTCCAGCCTGTGCATGGCGTAGGATATCACCGAATCCCTGCTAGAGGGCCCGTCCCTGAGGAAGCTCAGGACCTCGTAGGCCATCTTGGCCTTGTTGCCCAGCTTGGCGTAGAGCGTGGGCCTCGGGGCCTCCTGAGGCGGTTCCGCTCCTTCCACCACGGAGACCTTGACGGTCTCCTTGAGCGGGACCTCGACCACGCCGGCCGAGCCCACGAGCTTGTAGGCGAACCTCTCCTTGTTGTTGAGCAGCTTGAGAGCCCTCCGCCCGAGCACGGCGCTTAAGTTCCTAGCGTCCTCCGCCGTAAGGGGGGCGCCGATCATCGATGCGCGAGACCTCGACCTCAGCTCCAGCGGCAGAGCCGACGCGCTGCCAGCGCACACGATCACCGTCGAGCCCGCGGCGTCCAGCCTCTTCAGCAAGTCGATTGCGAGCTTGCGGGCTGGACCCAAGAAGCCCTCTAGCAAGTCCGCGTCGCACACGGCCACTACCCCTCTGAAGCCGCTCCTCAGCGCGTGCATCAGAACGGTCATGGAGATCGCGGTGGCGTAGCTCGGTGGCAACTCGGACATCGAGATGGCCGAGCGGGGCTCTAAGGTGCCTCCCCTGCAAGCCGCCCCTAGCCTCCCCCTCTCCATGGCCTCGAGCACTTCGATTAGGCCGACGGCGTCTCGGCTCGCGAGCTCTGTCGACTCCACCTCGAGCGCCGAGACTACGTCCTCGACCGAGGGCTCCTTGCCGCTGGAGTAGGCCCTAATCAAGGCCCTCTTGAGCGCCGAGGCCTGCGCGCTATTCAGGTCGAAGACTCCTCTAAAGACCTCGGCGACGAATATGGCGTAGGAGCCCCTGTCGCCTATCGGCTTGAAGGGGTTGAAAGAGGCGTTGAGGCCGAGGCTCAGGTGCCGGAGCCCTCGAGGGGCCTCGTCGCCGTAGGGCGACAGCGCCACGACGTCCGCCGCGTCGGCCACTTGCTCCACCAAGTGGCTCACGGCGTTCAAGCCCCAAGCGCCGCTTATGATCAGCGGCCTGTCGATCCGCAGGTCCACTCTCAGCCTGTCGATGGCCGCTTCAGCGCTCGGGTCCACTACCCAGCCCACCTCCACCACGAGGCTCACGCCACGACACCCCTGACGGCCCTTACCAAGTCGTCGGACTCCAGCACTTGGACCTCGGACCTGGGCAACCTGGCCTTTACGGCGCCCGCGGCCGCGGCGAGGCCCCTGACCACGTCGTCCACCGCCTCCTTGGCCGCCTCTTGGAAGCCCTTCGTGAGCGACTTGCGGGCCTTCACCATTATCACTAGCCGGGACTCGCCCGACGCCGCCCTCGACACTATGAGGTTGCTCTCGAAGCCCGCCTTGGCGGCGGCGTCGACGGCGCTCAGGAGCTCGGCCACGGCGCCTCCTCCGAGGGACTTGACTTCTAAGCAGCCCAAGCCGAGGGCCTCGATGCCGTTCTTAACGACGAGCGCCGGTCCGACGCCCTCGACCTCGTACACCTGGAGGTCGCCTATGACGGAGGTCGCCTCGGCGCGCCTTTCGCCTTTGTCGAACTTGGGCCACTTGACCGCCTTGGCTCGCCTATAGAGCCACTTCCCCGCCTTGTACGCGACGTAGATGGCTAGCGGTATTAGAAGCCAAGGGCACGCGGCCGCCAACAAAAGCACTAGGAATATCAATAGCGCCGTCCTGAGGCCTATGATCCCTCTCCCTTTGGCGCCCCTCTCGACGATCCTCACCACGACCTCACCGAGCCGACGAGGGCTGAAGAGGGCTAAAAGTCGCGAGCGCACCTCCACACGCCCAAGCGTACTTGAGGCATCAATGCAAAGGGGCGCACCTCTGCCGCGCTGTTGTGACGCTTCGGCCAGCTTGCAAAGCTTAAAGAGCCCTTCGGGGATTTGTTTCGTGTGGCGGGCCTCGACGAGAAGTCCAGAGCCCTAGCGGAGGTGGCCGAGGAGGTCGCGAGGTGCAAGAAGTGCAGGCTCTGGTCCTCGAGGACCAACCCCGTCCCCGGCCACGGCGACCAAGACTCAGACGTCGTGTTCGTGGGGGAGGCCCCAGGGTACAACGAGGACCTCGAGGGCAAGCCCTTCGTCGGGGCCGCCGGCAAGTTCTTGGACCTGCTCCTAGGCCTCGCGGGGCTCAGGAGGAGCGAGGTCTTCATAACCAACGTCTTGAAGTGCAGGCCCCCGGGGAACAGAGACCCGCTACCCGACGAAGTCGAGGCCTGCGGCCCCTACCTCGACAGGCAACTATCGATAATAAGGCCCAAGCTAGTCGTCTGCCTCGGCAGGCACTCGGCCAGCTACGTGCTCTCGAGGGGCGGGGTGAGGGTGCGCTCTAGGTCTGGGGGTACGAGCATATCGGCCGTCAGGGGACAGGTGTTCAAAGCGCGCTTCAACGACCTGGTCTTCTTGGTGATGCCGACGTACCACCCGGCGGCGGGGCTCTACAACCCGAAGCTCAAGAGCACGTTGATGGAGGACTTCATCTCCATAGGGAGGGTTCTCAGGGGCATAAGAGAAGGCTCGATACCAATTTAGCCTAGGGCCTCACTTAGGACTCCGGGATGATGAGGAAGGGATGAGGAGGGCCTCGTGCTCGGAATCCGCGGGACTGACCCTCAGGAGGGGGCCATCGATCTTCATAGCCGGCGGAGGGACCTTTGGGTCCAAGGCCTTGAGCGACGTGCGCAAGGCGATGAAGTGCGCGAGGGTCTTGGTGGCCGACGTCGACGAGAGGTGCCCCGCGAGGGGGCTAGTCGAGGCCGTCGTTCGAGAGGAAGAGCTAAGAGAGGAGGTGCTCGAGGCCGTCAAGTCGACGCTGGTGGTCGGCGACGCGGCCAAGGTGTTGAGCAAGGCCCTGAGCATCGGCTTCAGGCCCGAGATAGTCGTTCCGGCAATCCCCAAGCACTTCGCCGCCGACTTCCTGAGGCGGGGGCTCGAGGCGCGCGGCCACAGAGTGCTACCAGCGCCTCACGCCTTGGAGGGGGCCCTGAGGTCGTTCCCGAGGGACCTAGTGCTCAGCGCCAGCGCCGAGAGCGCCATGTTCACGTCGAGCTACATGCCCCCTCGGTCTAGGTGCGCCGTCCCATGCGCTCAGCCGAACATCTGCCCCGCGACCGGGAGGTTTAAGCCCAAGCCGATGTTCGAGCTCATCAGGAGCGCGCTGCGCTCGGCCGACGTGGCCTTGGTGCTGGAGAGCAGGAGGATAGGCGAGGTCGTCGGCGGTTTCGACTTCGGCGAGCTGTGGGGATTCATTAAGGAAGTGGAGGCGGGGGCGACCGAGGGGGGCCTAGTAGTGGCGATAGCGACGGCTTGCAAGTGCCACGGCGTGGCGAACTTCTTTGAGGTCACGCAATCGAGGGCTTGACGGCGCCCTCTGGGCGGCTCGATCTCGATGAACGAGGCGGCCTCGACCTTCGCCTCCTTTGTCGACCTCCTCCCGAACTGCGTCCACTAAGAGGCTAGCTACTGAGGTTGGCCCTCCAAAGACTTGGAGACGCCGACCACCTCTATTACCATGTCGACACCTAAGCCGCGACGCGGGCTCGTCGCGTTGATTCGCGTTCGAATCGATATTAGTGCTTTTTTGCGATGCGAGGGGGCCGCCTCTGTGGATGGCCGGGCGCTGAAAGTCGAAGAGGTGAGCGGGCCACGGCGAGTGCGCACGAAAACGATAATACGCGGCTCACCTCGGCCCGCACGGCGGGCCGAACTATGAGCGACGATCGCTTGCGGGGGTTCGCGCAGATAAGCTCGAGGGCGAGGATCGTCAAGGAGATGACGAGGGACGTGCCCGGCTGGGACTGCGCGCCAGTCCCCCTATGCCACGGAGGGGATTACAGGGCGCTGACGTTCTGTTGTCACCTAGGCTATCCACTGACCTTCTCCGACGTCTGCTCGAGGAAGAGGGCCTTGGAGGAAATAGGCCTCTCGGAGGCTAGGTACGTCGAGGTGAAGGAGTGGTTCTCCGATGTGGTAGGCTGGAGGTCCGACCTCGTCTGCTTCGGCTCGCTGTCGTACTGCTGCATGAGGAGGAGGGGCTGTCCAGGGGGGAGGGGCTACGCCCTCTTGAAGCTCTACGGAGGGCCCTTCGAGAGGGCCTTGGAGGAGTACTTCCTCAGGAAGAGGGCGCTGGCGATACACCTCCTGAGAGAGGCATCGAGGCAAGAGCTGGTGAAGGGGTTGATAGACGCCGAGGTCTCGAGCATAAAGCGCCTAGGCAGGCGCGACGTGGTGGAGATCCTAGACTTGAGGCCTCCTTAGGCCCGAAGTCTTGCTGTCCCCCCTGCGCGCTTCGATTTGCTCGGAGTTCCGTCGAGGTCGTCGAGCCAAGCGAGTCGTCGCCCGAGGCTTGGCGATTCTTGAGGCAACCCTTAATTTCGCGAGCCCCCTCAATCTACTCGGGTCGCTTGGGCTTGAGCGAGAGGGGCGAAGAGGACGAGCTCAAGGGCCTGGCAGACGACTTCGGCGTCTTGAGCAACCCCGTCAGGCTTAGACTCTTGATGAAGATCCACGAGAAGGGCCCGTGCACCTTAAAGGAGCTGGTCGACGAGGCCCAGCGCGATGAGAGCACGGTCAAGAGGCACCTGAAGGAGCTGGTCGAGAAGGGCTTCTTGTCGAAGAGCGACGGCAAGAGGCCCAAGTACTACATAACCGACAAGGGGGTCATGGCGATAACGTTCCTGAGGGTCAGGGCCGAGCCGACGGCGCTGAGCAAGCCAGTGGACGCGGAGGGGTTCAAGCTGAGGGCGCGAGGGCGGAGCGCCCTTTCGACCCTCCTCTACAGCTTGAGGAGGCTTGGCCCTAGGAGGCTGGCCTTTTACTCGATCTCAATAGGGTGCGTCGTCATGGGGTTCACGGGGTTGCTCCTAGCGAGCGTAGAGATATTGTACAGGGTCTTGTGGTTGTTGATGTGGCTCGCAGTGGCCTACGCCTTTAAGGTCCTCGCGTCCTAGAGGTGGCCCCAGCCCTGAGCTTCTCCACCGCCCTCTCGACCCTATTGAGGCCCTCCTCTATGTTCTTGAGCGAGGTCGCGTAGCAGAACCTGAGGTAGCCCTCACCGCTAGGGCCGAAGGCCGATCCAGGAACCGTGGCCACGGCGACCTCCTTGAGTATGTGCTCGGCCAAGTCCATGGACTTGAGGCCGAGCTCCTTCACGTTCGCGAAGACGTAGAAGGCCCCCTTAGGCGTCTTGGCCTTGAAGCCAGGTATCCTGTTTATCCTCTCGACCATGAACCTCCTCCTCCTGTCGTACTCCCTCACCATCTCCTCCACGAACTTCTTCGCCTCGGGGTTCCTCAGGCCCTCGATGCACGCCCTTTGAGAGACGCTGGGCGCGTTCACGACGGTGAACTGCTGGAGCTTTATCAGCTCGTCCACTATCCTCTTGCTAGCCGCCACATAGCCCACCCTCCAGCCGCACATGGCGAACGTCTTCGAGAACGAGTTGACCGTTATCGCCAGCTCCTCCATGCCCGGTATCGAGGCTATGCTGTAGTGCTTGGCCCCGTCGTAGACGAACTTCTCGTAGACCTCGTCCGAGATCACGTAGATGCCGTTGTCCATGGCCACCTCGGCTATCCCCTTGATGTCGCTGAACTCCAAGACGGTCCCCGTCGGGTTGCTGGGCGTGTTCACGAAGATGCACTTCGTCTTAGGGGTCACGAGCTCGTTGACCTTCTCGGGCAACATCCTGAAGTCCTCGTCCTCACTGAGGGGGACTCTCACGGGCTCGCCACCGACCATGCGCACCGCTGCCTCGTAGGCCACGAAGCCCGGGTCGGGTATCAGGACCTCGTCGCCTGGGTCCACCAGCGCCAAGGTTGCCAGGAAGAGCCCTATCGTGGACCCGGAGGTCACCATGATGTTCTCTGCAGTGACCTCTATGCCGTTCTCCGCCCTGAGCTTCTCCGCTATGGCCTCCCTGAGCTCAGCGAAGCCTGCGTTGGGCGTGTAGTGGGTGTAGCCGAGGTCCACGGCCCTCTTGCCAGCCTCCCTTATGAAGGGAGGGGTGTCGTAGTCGGGCTCCCCGATGCCGAAGTTTATAACGCCGGACGCCTTCTGGGCGAGGTCGAAGAGCCTCCTTATGCCGGAGGGGGTTATGGCCTTGGCCCTGGAGCTCAGCTCCTTGGGCTTCTTCAAGCAGAGCCACCTCTAGAGGCCGTTAGGAGGAGGTGTAGCCGTCGTGACGATTTAAAGCTATCTCGCCCGCTTTCGGGCCCCTCGCGTTGCTCGACCGAGCTTTCATCACTTGGGGCCAACGGCGAATAACTGTCAGGGCATGCTCCCTCGTGATTTGTTCAGGTGCACCCTCCTTAGGGGCCTCGAGAGCCGTACTTCTTAATGAGCTCTCTGATGGCGTTTTTGGCGTAGGGCTCGAGGTCTTCCATCCTCAACGCCTCGTCCAAGGTCACCCACACGTACTCTTGGGCCTCTTGGTTCAGCTTGACCTCCGTCGAGTTCGCCCTGCAGGCGAAGTTGAAGAAGATGAAGTGCCTCCTCTTCCAGAAGCGGTCGTCGAATATGAACTCCTGGAAGCAGACGAACTTCGAGTCGAAGACGTCCAGGCCCGTCTCCTCCTTGACCTCCCTCTTTAAGGCGTCCTCCATCCTCTCGCCGAGCTCGATGTGCCCTCCGGGGGCGGAGTACTTGCCCTTCCACTTGTGGGACCGAATTAAGAGGATCTTCCCCTCGGGGCTCAAGATCAGCGCTCCGACTCCTGGCTCGGGATATCTCTGCTCGTCGGCCAAAGGTTGCTACCTGCGCGGGCGCTAATTATTAGCGCTCCAGACCCGCTCAAGCCCTCGACCGCCCTCTCCTTCAAGGCCTCGAAGCACCCTCTGGTCACCACGACCGCGTAGTTACCTGCCACGTGCGCAACTACGAGTCCGACCGGCGATGAGGGCTCGATCTCCCCTAGCCTCTTAACTGCCCTCACGACTCGGCTTGAGGGCCTAGACGTGGCGCTTATTAACCTCTGCATGACCGTATTTTCAGTGAGCTCAGTGAGCTTCGAGCTCCTCAAGAGAAGGGCCCTAAGCTTTTTGAGGGACGCCGTGATAGACTACGAGCGCGAGGACTACGACTTGGCCCTCTTTCACGTGGAGCAGTTCGTCCAGCTCTACTCCAAGTACTTACTTTATAAGAGGATCGGCGACTACCCGAAGACCCACAGCATGATTAGACTGCTCAGAGACCTCGTCAAGGTGTACGGGGACTGCGAGCTGAGCAAGGTCATCAGCGAAAACCTAGAGGCCCTCTACCTCTTAGAGGAATCCTACGTGTCGTCGCGCTACATCCCGAGGGAGTACGACAAAGAAATAGCTTCGAAGATGTTGAAGCTGGCCGAGAAGATGCACGAGGTGTTCAGATGTCTGGAGGAGAGGTCACGCTGACCGACTTAGAGCTGAGCCGCTCCATCATCAGGAAGAAGTACGTCGAGAACGCGTGGGACTACTTGGCGAAGATCAAGAGGGCCTGCAGGAGGCTAGACGACTCCTGCGAGGTGGTGGTCTTCGGTAGCTTTGTCAAGGGGGACATGAGGCCGGACAGCGACATCGACGTCTTGGTGATAACCCGCTTAGCCGAGAGCCCCTTGGAGAGGGGGAGGTTGTTCAGGGCAATAGTCGAGGAGGTGGGCCTCGATGGCCCCTTCGAAGTGCACATCGTCACCAGGGACGAGTACGAGAGGCTGTACAAGAAGTTCATAGGCGTGCACAAGGTGGTGCCGTAGGCGTTAAGCCATCATAGCGCTCGGCCATCTAGATCCGCATCGGCTTCACCTTCATCGCTTGGAAGGCCTCCACGTGGGATTTTAAGCCGATGTCGATGGTCGCTATCGAGCCGATGCGCTACCGTCTTCCTCACAGCCCTCGACTGGCAAGACCTCAGCCACGCCCAAGACGGCTTCGTCTACGACCCTTAACCTCGAGCGTTGATTCGACGTCATTTAGCCCTGAAAACGAGGGCGATGGTTCGAAGTAGGGTGAGGGCGTCACGCGTTAGAGGGCAGGGCGCCTCTCTTCTATCGCCTTCCTTATCCTCCTAAGCTCTTCCAAGATCTCTAATCCTACGTCGCGCGTCGCTGCCTCGGGCGCTCCGAGGAGGGGCCTCCCCCTTACCATGCTAATTATCACATCCCTTAACTCGTTGAAATTTCGCACCCCCCAGATGACGGCCTCAGCGCCCCTCGTCCCCGGGCCCGCGGTCCCGCCAGCGGCGCCCGTGTAGCCAGCTGTGTAGATGTAGACCGAGCCCAGCCCGAAGCGCCTCGAGATGGGGCCCTGAATCGTGTCGACCGCCATTACGCGGGAGTACGGGACCACGTGCCTCATCTTCCACCAGACGCCTCTCTCAACGACCACCTCGTCCTTCTCGAGGGCGAACCAGATGGAGTCGTAGTACTTCGAGATCCAGTAGGCCACGAAGCCCACGCACGCGAGCACCACTATCAGCGGCATGAGGGTGAGAAACCAAGCCCCGCGCCAGAGCCGCGGGTCGTAGATGGAAACCGCCAAGGGAAGCACCACCGCGGCTATGAGAGGAGGAATGCTGGCGAGCGAGAGGTAGATGCCGTACACCTTCTTTAGAGCAGGGTCCGGCTTGAACCTCTTACCGATCTCGAACATACCGCGACCGACCCGCCAATTTATAGAAAAAGGTCTAAGGATAATTTTTCCCGGCGGACCCACGACTTGCCAAGACCAACACCGCCGTGCATAGGGCTCGTAGATGATCTCTTCTCTGTCTTGACGGCATAGCCTTCATCGCTCTGTCGGCCTCTCGCTTGCCATCTCGCTCCGACGTTGAGCTTCGCCGGAGAGCTGGGGCTACGTAGCTCGAAAGCTCGTAGTTCCTCGCCAGCGCTTTACGAAGCAACATCTCCCTCTCCACGACCGCGTAGGCGTGGACCAGTAAATTCCTCAGCCCTGCCATCGACTTCAGCAACTTGGCTTCCTCCTCCCCTATCACGGCCATCTCCTTTAGAATGGGGCCTATCTCGGAGTACGACCTAGGCCTGGGCCCGCCGAGCGCCGATATGACCATGGCGCCGAGGTCCAAGAGCGCCTGGAGTATCAGCTGCACGAGCCTCTCGACCCCTCCGTAGCTCTTCTCGACCTCCAGCTCCCCGACTAGGTCCTCGACCAAGCTCGCCTGCCTCACTATCCTCTCCCGAACCTCCATGGAGGTGGCCTCGCTGGCGGCTACACCATCTCCAACGTCGGCGGGAACCTCCTGAACCTTGCCCTCCCCTCCTTGACGTCCAGCTCGATGTCGTAGGGCTCCATGATGTCCATCCCGATTACGACGTCGTGCCTCAACCCCTCGACGACGCCGAACGCGTGCTCCAGCGGGAGCTCGCACCCCTCTATCACGACCCTCGCGGCTAGGTAGCCGACCACGAGCCCCTCCATGCCCTCGACGGCTAGCACGACCTTCTTGGGCTCCCTGTACTTCACGTAGCCGAGCTCATCGGCGACCCTCGAGCTCACGTAGCTCTTCGTGGCGCCTGTATCGAACAACGCCTCGGCCTCGACGCTCTTAGCCTTGGTGCGCAGCTCGACCCTGCCGACGGCCTTCCGAGCCACGACCACCGCCTAAACCATGCTGAGTGGCCTATTTAAGCGCTCTGAGGCGGTGAGGCGGGCAACACGCAATGGCGTTCGCTCGTTGATGGAGGTCAAGGAGTTTTGAAGGCGGATAGCGAAAACCCAAAGCCCTCCATCGAGCCCCAAAGCTCGAGTACTGTGCCGAAGCCAGCGCAGAGCCTATGAGCCACTAAATATATTTAGTTCTTTAGTACTTTAGTACTTTTGGGTGAGAGAAGTGAAGAGGGAGGACGTAGAGGTCATCAAGGTCGAGATCCCAAAGGCCTTGGCCGAGAAGTTCCGCAAGTACGTCGCCGAGAAGTACGGCCTGAGGAGGGGCTCCATAACTAGGGCCATCGTGTACTTGATAGAAGAGAAGCTGTCCGAGGCGAGGGGGCCTACTGCGGAGACCGTCGACCCGATAGTCGGCTTGGGCCTCGAATCCGACTACTCGTGGGATGGAGAGGACTTGGTCGAGGCCTTGAGGAGGAGGGCCCGTGTACCTGGTGGACGCCAACGTGTTCCTGGAGCTGCTCTACAAGAGGGATAGGTGGAGGGAGTGCTACGACTTCTTGAACAAGGTCAAGGCGGGGGCCGTTAAGTCGCACGTCCTGCACTTCACGCTACACGGGGTCTCGGCCGTCCTCGGAGACCCGAAGCTGGTCTCGAAGTTCCTCTCCGAGGTCTCGACGTGGCGCGGCCTGACGGTGGTCGACCTGCCAATAGAGGAGGAGGTAGTGGCGAGCGAGCTGGCGAGCAACGTGGGGCTGGACTTCGACGACGGGCTGCAGTACTACTACGCCAAGAAGATGGGGCTGAAGATAGTCTCGTTCGATAAGGACTTCGACAAGACCGACGCCAAGCGAGTAGAGCCAAAGGACGCTAAGGCCAGCGGATAGCTCGCGTGCTCTAGCCTCTCGGCTGGCGAAGTTGTCACGGCCCCTCTTTACCGATAGCTCGACTTACGACGCCATGAGCATGATTCGCGAGGCGTCTCGACCCTCGTCCAACTCACTCCATCGTCGAACTTCGACGAGCCACGCCGCCATCGAGGCGAGGTGGGCTTTGCTCGACGCCACAAGCTTAAATCCTTGGTGGCTAGAGGAGTTGTGAAGGCTGCCTCGAGCCGAGGCGTCCACCGACGGGAGCCAAGTTCGATGAAGAGGGTTAAGCTCGACTTCGCTGGCCTAAAGGTGGAGTTCTGCGACAGGGAGAGGGCCATCAGGCAAGTCGAGGAACAGCCGTCGCAAGTTTTCCAGGAATCTCACGAAGAGAGAATTGAAAGAGGACGTCCGGCACGTTGCTTCCGGTTAGGTCTAAATCTAGAATCTCACGAAGAGAGAATTGAAAGTTGAAGGCCACCCGAGAGCAGGTGGCCTCCTCGATCCCCGAATCTCACGAAGAGAGAATTGAAAGGTACTACTTGGTGAGGAGTTCTCGATGG
>CAZLVJ010000026.1:9919-12423 GCA_964562935.1 uncultured Nitrososphaerota archaeon | reverse complement strand
GCCATGGCGTAGACCAAGATCGCTTGATCCTCGCAGTCGCCCTGCCCTATCCTCAACGTCAGCTCTGGATTCTGGACGTAGCTCCAGACGTTATGGTACCTCACTTCATGGACGTAGGTTTGGCCGTTGAGCCTTATGGTCGAGCTCACGTACCAGACTGGCATCTCCACGTCGTGGACGTATTCGACGTTTGACACCACGTAGTTGTATATCCTCTGCATCGAGCCCCAGAAGTCCGATATGGAGACGCCCGCTCTCAAGACCGCCGAGATCGTGGCCCTCACGGCGTCGCTGTTGAGGACCCTCGGCATGGCGTCTCTGAGGAGGCCGAAGGAGTTCACTACGCGGATCACGTAGGCAACGGTCTCGTTGAGCTTGGCGCATAAGTCGAGCAACAAGTTATAGCCTGACTCTAAGCTTGAGTACCTCGACACGAGGTAACTGTAGTCCCTCTCCAAGGAGGAGTACTGTCTCAAGCTTGGAGCAGCTGTCGTGCAGGAGAGAGTACTGTTCGCTCAGCCTCTCGTAGTCCGCCTGGAAGGTCGAGATAGCTTACACGTGGAGGTCGGGGACGGACATAGTCTACTGGGCCTACTCGGTCATCTTCCCGCCATAACCTCCTAATTTTTTACGTTCCATCTTCATGGACGCGTAAGTCGAGAGGTTAGTCCCCGAGGCAATCCACTAAAGGGTGGAGGTTGCGAGAGGCCGCGCATGTAGTCGTGCGCTCGAGCTCTTTTATAGCGCGTCCGAGCTCGGCGACCAACTCGTCATCCTCCTCGTCCTCCCACTCGAGGCCCACTTCGCGCGCAAGTCTTAAATGCGATTAGACGGGGACGATCACCATTATTAGCGGACAATGGGGGCTTCTAGGATCGTGGTCCTCGGCCTGCTGGCCCTGCAACGCCATTGGCTCTCGAACCTCGTGGACCCGTGGCTTGCAGCCGTGTCCATCGCTCCGCGCTGTTTAAGTCTTTGAGAGCTGCTCCGATGGAGTCGCACGACGCAAACTTACATCGGTCTCGATCGCTTCTAATTTTTAGAGCGAGGCGGGCGCCGACAGCTTTTCCATCGGGCGTTGAAAGGTCCCTCCTAGGGGCAGGCCCTCGGCGAGCGACAAGGCCCGAGCGCGATGCTACGTGGCGAGAGCTACTCTAAAAAGTCGAGCGCAGGGCGAAACTCAGAACGCTTAAAACCCTCCCGCTAGTAACCCTAGCTCCGCTGTTCGGTTAGTTAGGTGGTAGTATGAGTAGGAAGACCATATTAGCGGCCGTAACCCTGCTGTCGATAGCCCTAGTCCTATTAACGGCGACAGCTTCCGCGCAGGCCCAAAAGACGACGGTAATATTGCAAATGCGATACTACAACGGCACTACGCCCATACCCCTGGCAAACGAGTACGTCACTGTGAGGATAGACGACTTCGTCGCGCGCAACGTGAAGACCAACGGCACAGGCTGGATCACGATAAAGGACGTGCCCTTCGGGGCGACCGACTTCGTCGAGGTGGGGGTGTGGTGGAACGCCTCTTGGGGCATCTCCTACTTCGTGGGCTACAGGGAAGGCGCGCTAGGGGCCCTCAACGAGACGGCGGTGGACTGCTCGATATACAACGTCAAAATAGCGCCAGTGGACAAGGGGGACGGGCCCCGCCCGTTGCAGTACGCCGTCGTCAAGGTCGTAGACCTCAACGAGAGCAAGCTGATGTACGAGGTGAACGTGGGCTTGAAGGGCCTCACGGACAATCTAGCCATCCCAGCTCCGCTAGACGAAGTCACTCTTGACTACGCAAACTACTACTTCAGGTTGCTGGTCCACTGGTCGCCCACGCCGCCAGCAAAGGTGAAGGTATTCAACGGCACGTTCAGGTACGACACGACGATATGGCTTAGTGGAGAGACTGAAGCAAAGGGTTACGCTGCGATAAGCTGCTCCGTCTACTACGCAACCGTTGAGGGCATATCAACGCAAAACAACGTGCCTCTATCATCGATGGGAGATGTCTTCGTCTACGCCTGCATATACTCCAACGGCACTCTGATGTCGGAGCAGGCCCGAGTTTGTGAGGGATCTACAGACTCGTTCAGGATAGCCACGGTCGCCTACGACGGCGACTGGGATGGAAATGGCAGGCTTTCGAGCTACGAGTTCAGGGTCTACTGGAGGTGGGAGAGGCCGTCGATAGAGTACCTGGTCTACAGCAAAGCAAATGTCTTCGGCGCAATCACTCAAAGCGGCACATTTAGGTTGTCGGACCCAACTGACACCGTAGACATGTACATGCTGCTACTGGATAAGAGCCACAATCCAGTGCCCTTGACCGACGTCTCGCTCATCTTCCCGATATACAACTACGAGTTCAAGACAACCACGGGCACTGGTGGAGCCTCTGAGGGCTTCGTCGACTTCTCGCGGATAGTCGGCCTTACTGGGGGCCGCATCCAGCTACCCATGAAGCACGGCACGACCGTGCTGACGTATAGGATCAAGGCCACGCTCGAAGG
>CAZLVJ010000026.1:0-9819 GCA_964562935.1 uncultured Nitrososphaerota archaeon | reverse complement strand
CCATGAAGCACGGCACGACCGTGCTGACGTATAGGATCAAGGCCACGCTCGAAGGCATTCCGGTGCTGGACGAGACGTTCGACCTCACAGACTATGAGGAGTGGGCGCCGCTCTACACTAAAGCCTTCATCTGCGACGTCTACTGGGCCAGCTTCAGCTTGGTCGACGCCCGCGGCAATTCGTTGAGCGGCCCCGCCAGTCTGACGATCACTTATCCGGACTACGGCGTTGACATATCGTTCATAATAGTGGACGGAGTCGGCGGCAGGAGGTTGCCGGGAGGCACGGGCCTCACGGCCGTGATCGACTACAAGGACGTCTCTGGCCTGGAGCCCATAGCGCCAGCCTCGTTCAACATAACCGAGGGCAGCACGGCCGTTACGCTGAAGTTCCCGGTCTACAACTTGAAGGTGTTCGTCTACGACTGGTACGGCAACGTAAAGGTGAGGGGCCTCAACGCCACGACGACCTTCGCCAAGTGGTTGTGGGCCGGCGTGACGCAGGTGGGCAAGTACAACGCTACTGAGGTCAGCTACCTGTTCGAGCAGATGCCGGCTGGGGGGACCTACACCGTTGAGGCGTACACCAACATGACGTCGCCCTACACGGTGGGCTTCGAGAATGCCCCTGGAAGGCTTGTCGCCTCGATCACGATAACCATGCCCAGCAACGACTACGTGGCCACAATGAGGATACCGCTCTACAACCCGACGTTCGTGGTCAAGGCGGCTGACGGCTCCGACGTACCTCCAGAGCTCCTGAATTACACGTACATAGTCGTGCAGGCTAACACGAGCACTGCGTCGCCGATATTCGTTAACAAGAGCGCCCAGATAACTTACGTGTCTAACCAGACCGAGGGCGTGTGCTTCGTAGGAGGGTGGAAGTACCCGGTCGTCGTTTACATAGGAGGAGTCGTAGTCTACAACGCCACGGTCACGCTACCCGACCCCGCCGAGACCGAGACAGTCACGCTCGAGGTGAGCCTGTACAGGTCTATGATAAACGCCACCACTTACAGCGGCGTCTACCCTGTGCCCGGCCTGCTGGTCAGGTACGGCTGGGTCGGGGTCAATGTCACCGCCTTCACTGGAGCCCAGTTGCTGACCACAAACTGGGGCACCCACTTGAGCAACTTCAAGAACGTCGAGCCTTCACCGCAACAGGGCATCATAGCCTACAACGAGACCACGGCTGTCACGGGGACGGACGGAACCGCGTACCTGTGGGTGCCCGTCTGGAGCACGAGGTACTTGAACTTCACCACAATAGTCTACGGCGTGTACACGATACCCGGCACTACTCCTGGAGTGCCCTCGACGGCGCCAGCGAAGCTCGTGATCCACAAAGACGAGACTAAGGTGGACATTAGCGGCAAGCTGACCAACGTCACGGCTCTCAAGTACGACGTGGGCAAGGTGAGGACCTACGCCTACGACTTCAAGGTGAGGGTCCTCAACTACTTGGACGCGCCGTTGGCCAACTACGTGGTGTTGGTCAACGCGAGCTTAGTCGGCCTGACAGGCGCCACGGGCGAATTGGCCGTGATCTCGAAGGCACCGGCGTTCTACTTCGGCAACTACAGCTACGAAGTGGCAACCCTCCTCAAGGTTCAGGAGGGCGTCGAGGTTGCCAATCCGCAGACGGTCGCCGGAGCCTTACTGTTCGACGTCTGGAAGCACGGAGACGTGGTCAGGCTTAAGTTCCCAGGAGCCCTGATAGTCAAGGCCTTGGACTGGGAGGGCAATCCTCTCAAGAGAGCCATCGTTAGGCTGTACTGGGCAAACGGCACGTACGCTGGGACCCTGACGGCGGTCAAGAAGACCAACGATGAGGGCGTCGCCACGATACCCATGGTCAACACGGCCTCCCGCTACACGGTCGAGGTCTGGTGGATGGGCTCCATCGTCAACAGGGAGTACAGGCTCGAGAACCAGCTGGAGTTCCCGTCGCCGGTGTTCAGCTACACGGAGAGGATGATGGTCTACAGCCCGAGGATAACCCTCGTGAGCGAGCTCGGGACCGCGCTACCGGCTGGCATAAGGGTCGAGGTCACGTGGCCGGACGGCGTCGTGAGGCCCACCACTACTGACTCCACGGGCTCGATACTTCTGACCCAAGCGCCCGTGGGCAAGTACACCGTCAAGGCCACGTGGAACGTGGTCACGATCTACAGCTCTGACCTGTGGATACAGTCCAGCGAGCCCATAACGCTGAAGACCTCCGTGCACGAGGTCACGCTGAGGCTCTTGACCAAGAGGGGCACGCCGCTGGCCGGGGCTCAGGTGCAGGTGTCTCTACCCAACCTAGCGACCGAGACCTTTGTGCTCGACTCCGAGGGCAGGTCGCCCAAGCTACTAGTGCCAGTCGACGCCGAGAAAAACAAGCTGGAGATAAGGAGCGTGACCTGGCAAGGCGTCGCCATAACGCTTGACAGGGGCGCCGAGGTGATCAAGGCCTCTGGAGAGGTGACGTTCTACGCCACTAACGTCTACGAGCTCAAGGTCTCGGTGGTCGGTGCCGTGGGACAATTGCTGGACGGCGCTGCGGTAGCGGTGCTCAAGGACGGCTACGTGGTCGCATCCGCGACCGCTAAGGGAGGCGTCGCGACGTTCGAGCTACTCCCAGGCACCTACACTGTAGAGGTGGCCTTCCTAGGGAAGAAGGGCGCTACCGAGGTCTCGGTGACCGGAGACGTTAGCGTAAGCGTGCCGCTCGACGTCTTCATGGTCATAGGCAACCAGGCGTTCAGCATGGGCGAGGTAGTGCTGTGGATCGTCCTAGCGATAGTCATAGTCATAGTGCTGGCCGCCATAATAATAGTGCTGACGAGGATAAGGAGGAGGGCGCCCGCGCCAACGCCACCGCCGGCCGAGGTCCCCGCAAAGACCCAGTAAAACTCTCTACTTCTAACCCTCCAATTTTTATTTGCTTTGAAGGACCTCCTAGCCGGTCCTATGCGGGAAGCCCCTCATAGGCCGTCTGGGAGAGAAGGCCCCTCGATTTAGGGGCTTATTAAGGTCGCGCTCCTAACCCCCTACGGGGGCCTTGAGGCTCGCGATAGCCTCGCTCGTAGCGCTCATGCTCGCCTTGTCCTTCTCGAGCTTAGGGGTCGTGCGCTCTCAAGAAATAGACGTCAATCAAACTCTGACGTCCATGTACGACAACGTCATGAGCGGGGCTAAGGCGACGATAAGCAAGTTCTTGGCTGGCGTCCAAGAGCTCTTCCTCTTCATCGTCCACAAGGGCCTCGAGGTCCTGATAACGATAGCGAGGGCCTCCTACTTCGCGCTGGGGTTGCTGGGCCTGGTCCTCTGGGCCACCGGCATATCGCCTTATAGGGGGAGGCACCTAATAGTAGGGGCGATAGTGCTCGCGATCATAGCAGAAGTGGCGCGCGGGTTGCTGGGTTGAGCAATGGAGGTCGAGCTACTGGACCTCGAGGACCTCGAGGAGCTCTGGAGTGGAGTGTTCTCGATACCCACTGGTTGCAAGGCCCTCGACAGGCTCTTGGGAGGGGGATTCCCCTCGTCGCACGTGACCTTGGTCTACGGAGAGAGGTCCTCTGGCAAGACGCAGCTCTGCCACCAAGTGGTGGCGCACCACTTGGCTAAGAACGCTAGGGCCCTAGCGGTCTACGTCGACGTCGACCTGACGTTCTCTCCGGAGCGAGTGGCCAGCATAGTTAGGCGCTACGGGGTCTCGGACCCGAGAGAGGTCCTCTCTAGGATCCTCTACCACAGGCCGACGACATTCGAGGAGCAGGGCCGCGTGGCGGGCTTGCTCGAGGAGGCCTACGAGAGGGCCCCCCACGGCCTCGTCGTCGTGGACTCCCTGTCCTCTTTAGTCAGGGGGGAGTACGGGGTGGCCGTCGTGGAGATGCAGAGGGCCCTCTCGAGCCACGTGAGGGAGCTGCAGGAGTACGCGAGCAGGAGGAACGTCGTTGTGATAGCGACGGACAACGTCCGCTTGGTCAAGGCGCAGGACAGAGAGATCCTACTGCCAGTCTCCTCTCAAGCCCTCGAGCTCTCGATTACGCGCCTGAGGCTGATCAGGGGGCCGGGCAGCCTGAGGGTGTGCCGGCTGGAGGCCTCGCCAATACTGCCCGAGGGGGAGGCCGCCTTCCTAATAAAGGAGGAGGGCCTCGTCGACCTCTGATCCAGGCCCTGAAGGGCGAGGGATGGGGGCTACTCGTAGCTACTCACGGAGCTCAGCGGCGAACACGTCGTAGAGGGCTCACTCCGAGGTCGAGTACTCCCCTCTGCACTCCTCGCAGAGGAAGTGGCCGTTGACCTCTCTCAGGTCGTCGGACCACTCTCCGCAGACCTCGCAGTACCCCGCCTGGACCTCCCTCACGTAGCCCTCCTCGACCTCCCTCCTAGACGTCAAGACCTCGATCAGCGCTGGAGCGACCCTCAGCACGTCCCTCTCAGTAATTACTCCGACGAGCTTCCCCCTATCCAGGACCACGAGCCTCCTTATCTTGTTCCTTGCCATCTTGCTTATTGCCGTCGTCAGAGGGGCTTGGGGCTCGATGGTTATTAGGGGGCTCGACATCACCTCCCTGCAGGTCACCTCCTCGGCGCTGAGCCCCTTGGCCATAACCCTCGATATCAAGTCCCTCTCGGTTATGATCCCTATGGGTCTGCCGTAGGAGTCTGCCACGATGACGCACCCCACGCCGTGCTTGTCCATCAGCACAGCGGCCATCTTGGCCTTCTCATCAGCCCTCACGACTACGACCTCGCTCGTCATGACATCTGAGACCTTGATCTTAGGAACCTCCACTTCGCTATGCCCCCAACGGTTGAGAGTTTTCATAGATGTCCTTAAAAAAGCACCGCCTCAGGCCCTCATTGCCTAACGTCGCCCTCCTCCAACGGCCCCCTCTCCACGACCCTCACAGCCCCCGGGGGGAGGACCCTCATCACCTCGTCCACCGCAATGACCCCCTCTAACCCCATGGCCCTCAAGCGCTCGTTAAAGACCTTGGCTATTTTCTTCGCTACACGCCCCCTTTCCTCGTTCCCGGGGGCCAAAGTCACGTAGACTAGGGCCTCTCTGGCTATGGCTGATGGAGGGCCAGACACGACGAGCGCCTCTCCACCTTGCACCACGAGGCCTATGGTGAGCTTGAGCTCCACCCCCTTCAAGTAGTTCCTGCCCCCCCTGATCATGAACGAGCCCTTGGGCAAGTACTCGCCGGAGGGAGGAGTCTTGGAGACTTGCTTTCCGTAGACCCAGTACACGTCTACTGACCCGAGCCCAGCCTTCCACGCTCTGGAGTAGCAGGCGGCGAATTGGGCAGCTTCTTCTATTGTGGCTTGAGGCACTTCCTTCCCCTCGCACTTCACTATTACGGCCGCCGCTCCGACGACGTCCGCGTGGAAGAACAGGTCCCTGTCCTCTAAGTACCTTCTCACCAAGGCCTCGTTCTGAGAGGCGTCCCTGCCCGCGACTACTAGGAACCCGTCGCTCGACTTAAACCACAGATACTTCTCGTACCAGTGCTTGGGCTCCCTCCTCTTCCTTATCCTCCCTTCGACCTCCTTGGCCATCTCGACCTCCCTCTCCGCCAAGCTCGCCATCTCGACTTCCAAGTCCGCGAGCGCTTTGCTACTCGCCTCTAGCCTCCTCTTGAGCTCCTTAAGCTCGTCGTAGAAGCCCGATACGTTTGCCATCAAGCTCTCGTGAGGCCTGAAGGACAGCTCGACGCCTTCGACCTCGACCTTCAAGGTCTTGCTCCTCCTATCCACCCCAATCACACGGGCACCCTCGACCCGCGGCTCTGGGCTCGGCCGATCCTCCCCTCTAGCCCAAGCCCCTCTGAAGGCCTCGAGGAGCTCTTGAAAGCCCTCAGCGTTCTCCTCCACGAAGCGCACGGCCTTGCTCAGCCCCTTGATCTTGGCCTCGACCTCAGCCATGACCCCTCTGATCTCTCTCATCGTCGCCTCGATCCTCTTCCTCTCTTTCTCGACCTCCTCCTTGCCCCTCAGGAGGCCCTCTTTGACATCCTCGTAGAAGTAGTCTGCCACTGCCTCGTAGAAGCGATTGTAGGTCCTCTTCTTGCAGCCGGCGTAGATGGCAAAGTCTATGGGCACGACCGAGAAGGGCCCCTCGTTGACGTAGACGATGCTTGGCCTAAGTTCGTCAAGCGACTTTAAGAGCTCCTTGGCCTTCTCGACGATCCTCTTGACGCCCTCTTGCGAGTCGACCTCGCCCTCTGGGTCCATGGAGCTCCTGGCCAAGACCTCGTACGCTAGCTCAGGCGAGCCCACGAGCGCTAGGGCCACGTAGAAGGCCTTCTGCTTGCGCTCCTTGAGCGTCTCCAGGCCCCTCCCCTCGTCCACGTCGAGAATCACGTTGGGTGGGGGTTTGTACTTCAAGCCCCTCTTCAAAGCCCTGTCCTTGTACTCGACCTCTCTGTAAACGCCCAAGATGTCCATATTTGAGTTACAGACGACCACGTTGCCCTCTCTCACGAGCTCGACCACGAGCTCGTGGACCCCCCTCTCCCCCTCGGCCCTCATCTTTACTATCCTGTCGAAGCCCACTTGCTCAAACGACGTTATCCTCGCCCCCCTCATCAGCTTCCTCAGCAACATACAGAAGGTCGGTGGTCGCGTCGGCTTCTCAACGTCGTAGCTCGTCAAGCTGATCCAGCGAGGGGGCTTGACCGCTAGAATCCTTGAGATCCCGTCAACGCACCTTATCTTGAACATCAGCAGGTCCCCTATCATGTAGGCGTTGACTATTACTCCACCCACTATCAGCTGACTAATCTCCTTGACCAAGGCCCTGAGGTCTAACGCAGACAGGGCGCTCTTCCGCTTCAGCTTAGACGATAGCGCCGACATCTCTCGCTTGAAGCTTTTATTAGGAGGACTGGAATAAAAACTCGCGAGGCCCATGAGACCTGGGTCGAAGGTCTACATGACCAGGATAGTCTTCGCGATAATAGCCGGGGTGTTGAGTGCGATCATTAACCCCATGGCGTTAGAGGTAAAGCATCACGGGGCGGTGGCGGTGATGATCCCCATAATCGTAGCGGTTCTACTGTACTTGGCCTCGTATTACTTCGTAAAATCGGTCGTTAGGGTTCCGCCCTCCTCCCTCAACGATCCTTCGTACATGTACAAAGGAGGGATTTTCACTTATATAATCGTATGGATAGTGACGTGGTCTCTTGCAGCTACGATTTGTTGTCCCTCGCTACTACAACAATAGGGTAAGAGTCTATGAGAACCCTCATACGCAACTGCAAGCTTTACGTCGATGGCAAGATCGTTGAGAACTGCTTCTTGGTCATAGACACCCCCTTGATATCTGAGTTCGGGGTGGACTACGGCCCTCACCTAGCACACGACGTCAAGGTAGATGCGGGAGGGAGGCTGTTACTCCCTGGGCTGATAGATCCCCACGTGCACCTCAGAGACCAACAGCTGTCCTACAAGGAGGACTTCTGGACCGGGACCGCGAGCGCCGTTCTCGGCGGGGTCACCTCGGTGATAGACATGCCCAACAACCTCCCCCCGACGGCCACTCCATTCAACTTGGCCGAGAGGATCAAGCTGGCCAAGGGCAGGATACTGGCGAACGTCGGCTTCACGTGTAAGCCGTCGGCCGATCACGTCCTTAACTCAAAGCTCGCTGAGGGCGGCGCCATAGCGTTTAAGATGTTCGTCTATGAGCACATGGACCGCGGGGAGCTCGACATGCCGTTCCTCGAGAGGGTTCTAGAGTCCCTCTCGAGACTCGACAAAATATTGATGTTGCACTGCAACGCTAGAACGAAGTTTTCAGAGGTCCTCGAGCTCGTGAAATCGAGAAGAGCCTTCAAGCTTTGCAAGGTCGAGAAGAGCCTCGCCGAGAAAGTCTTGACCGCAGCAAAGAAGTACGGGGCGAGAGTCCACTTCTGCCACGTCACGTGCCCAAGGACCGTGGAGCTCATAAATGGTTACAAGTGCTCCACTAGGGTGACATTGGAGGTGGCGATACACCACCTCTTCCTCGACTACTCCATCTTAGATAGCCTCGGCCCGATGGCCCACGTCGACCCTCCTCTGAGGAGCAGGTCCACGGCTAAGCACCTCTTCTACATGCTCAAGAGAGGGATGGTGGACATGGTGGTGAGCGACCACGCCCCTCACGCCCCCTTTGAAAAAGAGGGCGGGGACCCCAAGCCCGGCTTCCCCAATCTACAGCTAATGATGCCTCTGCTCATGACTCAGGTCAAGAGGGGCAGGGTCGATTTAGGCTTGGTAGTGAATAGGGCGTCGGTCAGGCCAGCCCAGATATTTGGGCTAAGGGGGCGAGGCGCGATAATGAAGGGGTACTACGCAGACCTAGTCGAGGTGGACCTCAGGAGGAGGTTGAAGGTGAAGAGCGAGATATTGGTTTCAAAGGCCAAGTACACGCCCTTCGAGGGCATGACCCTCACGGGCTTGCCCGTGAGGACCTATGTCAACGGCGTGTGCGTTAACGACGACTACGCAATAGTGGGGAAGGGAGGCGAGGGAGTGGTGCTCGCGCCTGGGTGACGTTCTTCATGTGCCCTGAGAAGCTGCTCTTGGACAGCATGTGCGGGAAGTTAGCTCGATGGCTCCGCCTCTTAGGGTTCGACGCCGATTACTCCAAGGAGGCCGACGACGAGGCGCTCCTCTCCGAGGCCGAGAGGACCGGTAGGGTCATAGTCACGAGGGACCAAGGGCTTTACAACAAAGCAGTCAAGAGGGGCTTAAAGTGCTTGTTGCTCACCTCGACGGACCACGTGGAGAACATGAGGAAGGTGCTCCGAGAGCTGAACGCTAAGATAACCTTCCCCCCGAGGGAGACCCGATGTCCCTTATGCAATAGTCCACTTAGGGAAGTGGATCCCAATTCAGTGATGACCCTCTTGCCCTCGAAAGACTTGGCCAAGCGGTACGACAAGTTCTGGCTGTGCGAGAGGTGCGAGAAAGCTTACTGGGTGGGCTCTCACTGGCGAAACATTAAGAAGACGCTGAGAGAAGTGGAGGGATGTGTGGAGGAGAGCTAGCCTTGAGCCACATAGCGGACGAGGAAGGGGCCTTCTTGGTCAAGCTCGCTAGAAGGGCCGTGGCCGTGTACTTCTCCTCCAAGAGGGTCATAGATCCTCCACCGGACACGCCGCGAAAGCTCTACGAGAAGAGAGGGGTGTTCGTGACTATAGAGACGCATCCAAGTCGCGAATTGAGGGGTTGCATAGGCTTCCCGGAGCCCGTGTACCCCCTCGTCGAGGCGACCATAAGGGCGTCGCTGGCCTCGGCCTTTGAGGACCCTAGGTTCCCGCCTTTGGACAGGTCTGAGCTCAACAGGGTGGTCTTCGAGGTCAGCGTCCTCACGCCACCTCAGCTCATTAAGGCCTCCAAGCCAATCGAGTACCCGTCTAAGATAAAGGTCGGGGTCGACGGCTTAATAATAGAGAGGGGCCTCTTCAGAGGCCTCCTGTTGCCTCAAGTGGCTGTCGAGTACGGCTGGGACGAGGAGGAGTTCTTGACGCAGTGTTGCTTGAAGGCGTTGCTACCTCCCGACGCGTGGCTGGACCCCAACACAAAAGTCTACAAATTCCAAGCGGAGGTCTTCGAGGAGGAGGCGCCCGAGGGCTCCGTGAAGAGGAGGAAGCTAGGTTAGGTCTCCGCACACGCAGAACGACTCGCGTATTAGGTCGTAGAGCCTGTCTAGCCCGGTCCTCCTCAACGCCGAGATCACCACGACCCTAGAGGCGCGCTCGTACTTGAAGACTAAGTCCGTGAGCTCCAGAGCTAAATCGGAGAGGACGTCGGTTCTCGAGCTCAGCCT
>CAZLVJ010000025.1:0-12569 GCA_964562935.1 uncultured Nitrososphaerota archaeon | reverse complement strand
AACGGTCATGCCGACCCTGCCCGTCGTCCTAGTGCACTGTCCCCTAACCTTCAGTCCGAGAGCGTGCCTTATGCCACGCCAGCACTTGATCCTCTTGAGCCTCTCGACGTCCTCCCTGACTGTGAGCACTAAGTCCGACCCTATCAAAAGCTTGTAATCCCCAGTCTTGTAGTCTTTCTGCCTATTGAGGGCCCAGCGGGGGATGCCATATCTTAGAGGATTGGCTATGACGTCCTCTATCTTCTTGACCATGAAGTCCGACAAGTAGCCGACCCTCATGGTCCTGTCTAAGTCGAGGATATTGACTATAGCCCTAGCGAGCGTTGGGCCTATGCCCCTAATCCTAGCCAGGCCCTCCTCTATGTTCAGGCCACCGTCTAGGTCTACCCCCGCGATTCTGACTATGTGCCTGAACTCTTGAGACATCGCCTGCCCTCTCTTGCAGTAAGATTTGTGAATTAGAGAGAGCCAGATGGCAGTAAATATACTTTACTAAAGGTCTAAAGACTTTAAAGGTCTAGGCCATAGTCAGCATCGCACTTATGTTTTGAGAGCTTCTCGTGCGATCGGCTTCGCTGCACGTTACTGTAGCCTCAGGAGATGGCCTTTCAATATCCTTCAGCCTCTCCCTGATGCGCCTTGATTCGTCTTTCGACAAAAATTATCTCAGAGGACGCCAGCAGGTGCGGGGAGGTGGGCTTATGAGCTTAAGGCAGGTGTATGTTGCAGGCTTCGTCAGGACACCGTTCTCGCGCATACTCAGACTCCGCGGTGGAGATTGGGGTCGCGACGGCCTGTGTTTGGCGGAGGACGGGGCCGCAATAGTCCTTCAAAGGGTTTAAGCTCGACTCCGCCCATCCCGAAATTCACTCCTTGAAGACGAAGACTTCAGGCAACCTCAAGTCGGCATGGGAAGGGACAGCGTTACGGCAACCTCGATATAAGCTTAAGCTAGTATCCCGTTTTTGCCCTTTATAGAGGTGAAGCGCTATGAACATCAAAGCCGAAGTCCTGAGCAAGCTCGCATCGCTGATTAATGGCATACCCGCGTCGAGCGCGCACGTTATAGCGAGGAGCGTCAACGGGAGGTTGGAGATCAACCGCGTCAGGACCTTAAGGGCCAACGTGTTGGGAGTGAAATACGAAATCAGAGTGACCGACAGAGCCGTCAAGATTGACGTCCACGACCCGTTGAATAGGGAAGAAGACTACTCGAGGCTCTTGCTCTACTTGCTAAACGCCCTCGAGAGGGCTTTACAAGGAAAATCGGCCACGCCAAAGAAGCTCGTAGGCTTAATGCAACTGGCTGGGGGTCAAACGGCCAGGCTCTACGATAAGAAGGCCATAGATTTCTTGACCATGGAGATGGACGGGTCGACCCCCGAAGAGGTGCGGAGAGCCGTCGAGGACATAGGAGGAGTATTAGTCGAGCACCTAAACGCTACTTGGAGCTTCGAGGTCACACCCCTAAACGGGGTGAGAATAAGGGTAGCGTTTTGGCAAGGAGAAGAGGACATGCCCTCGGGCGCATCAGTGCTAGTGGGAGAGGAAGTCGAGGAAGTCGGCGTTCCAATAGAGGAGCTGATAACGATAGTAGAGATGACGATAAATAGGTTCGTGCTGTTTTACAGGAAGGAGACGGGAAGACAACCAAAGCTCTTCCACTCACTATACTTCTAGCTCTACGCTTTACGCTGTCTCGGCGCGCTTCCTCTTCGATGTGATCCTCGCGGTAACTACTTTCTCGGAGCTAAAGAACTTAGTAGCTATCAAGAGGACCAAGGCTGTGAAAGCGGCGTTGTAAAAGATTCCGAGTAATGGAACAAAGTAGTTGCCCAAGAGCACGACCCTCGCAGTTATCATCGGGTACGAGAATGGGATTGCATACAAAATTATCTGTAGGCCCAAGGGTAGCAGCGAAATGTCGGCATACATCAGGACGAATGCCGGTACGAATATTGGAATGGAGATCAAGCCGAAGAGGCTCTGCGCGCTCCTGACGTCCTGAGCGTAGGCGCCGAGGAGTAGAGACAATGCCAGCAGGGACATCAGTGAGAGGAAGAGCGAGGTTGCGAGGATCAAATAGTCCTCTGTTGGGATGCTCAGGGGAATCTCGCCGAACGGGAGGCGGCAACGACGGCCGAGCCGACGAGCTTCCCCCAAAGCACCGTGACCCTCTTGAGGGGTAGCGTGAGCAACGTTTCAAGCGTCTTCTCCTCTTTCTCGATGGCGATCGACACGAGAGCCGTTTGGGAGGCCAACACCATTATTATCAGCATCATTATCGGCATCATGAGCGATTGACCTATCGCTGAAGAGATGAATCGCTCTGGCAATACATCGACTACTTCCCCCTTAAACACGGTCCTGCTCTCAACGATTAACGGGTTCAAAACGTTGGACGCATCGAGGCTGGGCGCGTGAGTGCTGATGATGACCGTGGAGAGAGCCCTCGAAAAGCGGTTTAAGAGCTCGCTCACGGCGCTCTGCACTCCGCCCTCACTCACGCTGAGGGACTTTACGACGACGTAGAGCTCTACCTCTCCTCTAAGCCCTTTACTCAAGTTGTTGCCAAAGCCTTTGGGTATCCTTATGACGGCCCTAGCCTCTTTGGTTAGCGCATCGTCGATCCAGCTGGCCACCTCAACGTCTAAGAGGACCACGTTGGGCATGTGCTTCAAGAAGTCGTATAGAAGGAAGAGTGCTGAGAACCATCTTCGTCTACAATGGCGACCCTAATGCTCGTAGCCTCTTTCTGGGCGGCCTCCAAGGCTATCGAGGACAATCCCCCATTAGCGGAAAGATTACGAGCGGGACCAATATTACGCCCAAGAGTATCCTAGGATCTCTTACGAGCTCCTTGATCTCTTTTAGCACTACGGCCTTGAAGTGTTTAGTCAATCCTCGCCACCTTTGTGAAGACTTCCTCGAGGTTCGCGGCCCCGTAAGCCTCTTTGAGCTCACGCGGAGAGCCCTCTACCACTATCCTGCCGTCGTGTATGAGCGCGACCCTGTCGCATAGGAACTCGACCTCAAGCATGTTGTGGCTTGAGAGCACAACCGTCAAGTTGCGCTGTTTTGCATACTCTGATAATCCTCCTCACATGATATGCATGGATTACGTCGAGCCCGCTGGTAGGCTCATCGAGTATCGCCAGCTTTGGCTTGACCATTAGCGTCCTAGCGAGCAGAAGTCTCCTCTTCATGCCCTTGCTGTACGTCGCAGTCCTATCTCTGATCCTGTCGCCTAGGCCTGCAATCCTCAACCCTTCATCAACCATCTCTCTGAGCTCCTTGTAGTCCTTGGCGTAGAGGCTGGCCATGAACTCCAAGTATTCGAGCCCGGTTAAGCGGGGGTATACACCTGCTTCCTCGGGGAGGTAGCTGATTATCTTCCTGACCTCCTCGGCCTCCTTCACAACGTTCAACCCGAAGACCTCTACGACGCCGTCAGAGGGGGCGAGCAATGTGGCCAGTATCCTCAGCGTAGTGGTCTTGCCAGCGCCGTTGGGCCCGATGAGCCCGAAAACCTCTCCTTCCTCGACGTTGAAGCTGATGTTTTTGATGACCATCCTCTTCCCAAAGTACTTGACGAGGTTAGAGACCCTAACAGCCATAAACCACCTGATAATCCTTGACGGGCACCGGTTTAAAACCCTCCGTGCCACAAAGCATGCTCGAAGCGGTCCTTGATCGCATTGCTAGGGCTTGGCGAAAAGGTTCATGTGCTCGAGCTCTGTCGTTGTGCACAGTCTTCCGAGAGATGTCGACCTAATAGAGAGATAGTAATGGTGCGCTCCTCGTCACCAGAGATTCTCGTCTACAAGAATGGGCACAAATAGCGGCTTACGTCCACCTCAGTTACGGTCGGGTCAAGACTTATAGCACCTCTATAGAACAGCTTATCGAAGACCGCGCCAAGTAAGGGGTTGAGGCTCTTGGCGAGCAAGAAGCAAATTAAAGCTTTCCTGGACAAGCGCAACGTCTTCGCCGTAGTGGGGGCCAGCCGCGACCCTCAGAAGTATGGACATCAAGTATACAAGGACCTCAAGAACGCTGGCTACAAGGTCTATCCGGTGAACCCGAATGCTCAAGAAGTCTTGGGCGACAAGTGTTATCCAAGCTTAGAGGAGCTCCCCGAGAGGCCCGATGTGGTCGTGGTCGTCGTCCCTCCACGAGCGACCGAGCAAATCGTCAAGGCCTGTAAGGAGTTGGGGGTAAGGAAGGTCTGGATGCAACCTGGCTCGGAATCTGAGGAGGCAGTGAGATACTGCGAAGAGAACGGTTTGGAGGTCATTTACAACACGTGCATAATGGTCCAAAGGAGAAGGAGGGAGTAACACGTCCGCGCGCACGTCCTCGCTAAGGCTCTCTAGGATATTAGCTTAGGGGATTAAGGATAAATGGGGCGAAAACCTCGTCGTCCCAAGAACCCTTTGATGAATAGCAGTTTGGTGCGGCCGCCGGGATTTGAACCCGGGTTCGCAGCGTGGCAGGCTGCCGTCCTAGTCCAGGCTAGACTACGGCCGCCCTCTCTCTACATTGAGAGGGTGGATTATAGGTTTTTCTTTGTTGCCCTCAGTAACTCCTCTATCTTTGATAGGTGCCTCGAGAGGTAAACCGCTTGACTCGAGACCTCCATCAACGCCCCCTTCTCTACTACTAGATGTCTTATCTTCACATCGGTTTGTGCTATTCTCTTCGCTTGCTCTGCCATCACATGTAGTTGTGTGCAATGAGGAGAGCCGTCCATCGTCAGCACCGTTATTGAGGAGGGCCTTGCATAAGCTATTATAGTGGCTAACTTGAAGCCAACCTTGTCCAAGTGCTCCTCGCTCATGCACACAACGAGCGCGATCCTTCCCTTAGCCGCCTCCTCGAATATCTCTGAGTGCTCAATTGGCAAGCACTTACTACAAATGAGCAGGTCCTTCCCCCTTAGAAGGGGGCTCGTGACGCTTATGGCCATTAGCTCCAATTTCCCTTGCATGAAGTTATTTATGCCCGCTGGGCGAATAAGCGTTCACCACTGTCTTGGGGCCTCGCAATGTCCAAGAGGAACGTCGTCGCCCTAACGTCGTCCATGTTCCTTATAACCACCTCTATGGGCATAGCGAATCCCGTAGTCCCGCTGTACGCTAAGGACCTCGGGGCCACGTACATCGATCTTGGCCTGATAGGTGTGGCTTGGTCGGCGCCCTACTGCTTCTTCCCCCCGCTCGCTGGGTTATGGAGTGATAGGAGCGGTAGATTAAAGGTCTTTCTAGTGGGGATATTGACGAGTACTATTGTGCCTCTCTTGCTTTTGACCTCTAAGTCGCCTTTCGACATAGCGCTCGTTAGGCTCTTTCATGGCGTGGGCCTATCGTTCCTATGGGTCGCGGGCGAGGCCCTGATATCCGACGCGACCAAAGAAGAAGAGAGAGCCAGATACTTGGGTCTCTTTAACGCTTCATGGGCCATGGGATACTTTATCGGGCCCATGATAAGCGCCTCCATCATCGAGCGAGCAGGCTATGTGGGCCTTTTCTGGCTCTCCTTCTACGTAGGCTTGACGTCGCTACCAGTGTTGTTGTTAGCTGAGGGGGGCGTTGAGCCGAGCCGAGTCGCGAAAGGTGGCGTGGCGCAACGCGTGAAAGAGGCCCTCTCAAGGGGCTTAACCTTCTACTTGGCCGTTACTGCCTCTAGCATAGTTCTGTCGATAATTTACAGCGTCTACCCGGCCTACCTCCGAGAGCTCCACTTCACGGATCCTGAGGTGTCGCTCGTAGTGGGCGTAGTAGCCGCAGCGAGAGTCGCGGGCTTTTGGTCCATGACCATAATCCCGAGACTCGGTGAGAGAAGGGCCGTCTACTTGGGGCTGTCTCTCCAGACGATAGCCTCACTTCTCATAGTCCTCGCTCGCGACTTTGCCTCGGTGGTTTTGGCCGTAGCGATGGCTGGCTATGCCGTTGGAGTGCACGTACCAGCGTCTACATCAGCTATCTCTAGGACTCTCGACAGGGAGTTCGGCCTTTCTCTCGGGATAATGGAGTCCATGTTTGGAGTTGGATGGGTTGTGGGCCCCGGGGTCGGCGGAGTATTGGCCGATTGCTTCTCGTGGAGTCCTTCTCCGTACTTGTTCATGGCCTTCGTTAGCGCGGCCTCCTTAGTCTACTTCGTTGCGAGGTCTAGGTAGCGAGTAGAAGACTGATATATTTCTTCGCAATTCGTTATCGCGTGAGCTTGGCTAAGCGGATTGACTACACGAACGTGAGGCCAGACGCCACCTTGCGCGACATCGAAGAGCTCTGCAGAGGAGCTCTTGAGCTGGGGGTCAGGGCCGTGTGCGTCAACCCTTGTTATGTCAGCTACGCAAAAAGGCTCGTCGGAGACAACATCTTGGTATGCGCCGCAATAGACCTGCCCTTTGGCTCATCTAAAATAGAAGTCAAGAGGAGGGCCGTTGAAGAGGCCATAACCGATGGAGCTGACGAGGTGGACTACGTGATAAACATAGGGATGGTGAAGAGCGGCCTTTTGGACTACATAGTGCAGGAGGCGCGTGAGGTGCTCAAGGGAGCTGGCGGCTGTGTTGTCAAGGCGATAATCGAGACGGGGTATCTAACAGTCGAGGAGGCGGAGAGAGTGGCCGTGAGGCTGGCCGAAGCCGGCATACACTACGTGAAGACTTGCACAGGCTATGGGCCCAGAGGGGTGACGATAGAAGACGTCTTAGTATTAAAGAGGGCCTTGAGGGGGAGGGCCGGGATTAAGGCTGCTGGAGGAATAAGGGATGAACGGACGGCGCAGACGCTTATCGACGCTGGAGCGGACATAATAGGGACGAGCACTGCGAGACGCATCTTGAGGCCTTAAAGGCCTAGGTGTCTGCGCATCTCCTTTGCTTCCTTAAAAGACTTTGGGCTGAAGGGTATAGGGTGATAGCAATGGAGTTGCAAGCCCGTTTGAGAGTTGTAGCTCTTGACGTGCGTCCAATCAAACCTTTCTCAAACAATATCTATCGCTAGATTTTTTACTAAAACTTGAATTACCAGCTTTCATAATTTCCGGTTCCTATATCGAGCAGCATACAATACCTTACAAATTGTCTATATAATACAATCGTATAACGTGCTAGAAGTATGATTATGCGATATGTTTTCATATTTGAAGGAGCAAATATGCCAATTATGAATCATCTTTTTAATGGTATCTAAACTCATATATTTTTTATCAACTAGAAGGGACTTGTAAACGATTTTTAGAAAAACGTGAAAGTTTAGTTTAATCTGATCGCTCCTTGGATGCACACTGCTTCGCATAAACCGCACTCTTCGCACTTCTCTGGATGTTTGACTTGTGAAACACCGTCAATGAGCTCTAGCACGTTGTTTGGGCATATATCAATGCATCTTCCACATCCGATGCACTTTGATTCGTCCACTTTGGGGGACATCGAACACCACTTTCAGCAAGTGTTTTAGTCCCACTTGAACAGCATGGCTCTTATGTGACAAGTACCTCCCTCTTGGTTTATTTCGATGAGCTCCGTGTCCAGGCCAAAACGTTCTTCGATTAATCCTAGGCAGAGGTTTGCGCAGAGGCAGACGAAAGAAGGCATCTTGGACTCCTTGACTCTCTTCTGAACTGGTAGATGCACGCAGTCGTGTATTCTTAGGTCTAGCACCACGTCACTCAGCGCCACATCGCCTCCACCGATTACTCCGATCGCTTTTAATGCTTCGAGAACTCTCTTAGTGGCCTCTGGAATTGCGAGGTTTGAGAAGTCGAGGTTGAGCTTTTCGACCAAGTCTTTGAGCAGACCTCTTCCAACAATGCAACACCTGAATTTGGAGGCTCCACCGAAACCGTCGTACACCACCTTAAGGAGGTCGTAGAGGACCGCGTTAACCCAGTCTTTGTTAATTCCGGAACCCCTTTCGCTCATGAGGCTCCCTCCTTCTTCTGTCCGAACCGCTCGTAAAAGACGACCTCTTCAAGCTCCTTTCTCGGACGGGGCCTCGGGGCCTCGTCGGGGTATCCCAGCGCTACAACGCTAACTATCTTATACTCTTCGGGTATATTGAGCAGTTCCTTCATCCTCATCTCGTCCCTGACGTCGGTACAGGGCGCGATGACCCAGCACGTGCCAAGGCCTAGCGCTTTCGCCATTAACAGTATGTTCTGAATGGCTGCAGAGCAGTCCTCCCTCGGATCCCAAGTGTTCTTGTCGGCGCATACAACTATGTTCACCGGGGCCTCGGCGAGGAACGCCGACACCTTACCAGATGCTAGCTTCTCGAAAACGCGCCTCCTCTTTTCCTCGGGCCACGCGTGTGCGCCGAGCCTTTCGATCATTTTTCCGGTGTAGAGCTCTACCGAGAAGCGCCTCCCGCTCCCCCTTCTTGCGATTTCACCTATTTTCCTTCGCGTTTCTGGGTCCTTTACGATTATGAAGCGCCATGGTTGCGCGTCTTCCCCTGTCGGAGCCCAACGAGCGGCCTCTAAGCACTTTAGTATCAGCTCGTCTGGGACGGGGTCTGGCTTGTACTTTCTTATGCTCCTCCTCTCTTTGATGACTTTTAACACTACCTCGGCCTCTTTCGCCTCCATCGCCTCATCTCCTTCAAGGTTAACGGACTGTATGTGGCGTAGGAGACCTTTTAAATTTTTTTATCAAAGGCCTCATGTGTGAGTTAAGCTATGGCCGTCATAAGGAAGCCGCTTGTGCTCGATCAGCCTTCCATCGACATCATTTTCTCTCGAAAGTTTTTTAAACGCTTGTACATCACAATTGTTTTACAACCACGGGGGCATGTACATGTCGACTAGCCTTAAGAGCATACTAAGTGAGAGCGCTTCAAGCGAAGGCGTGGGCCCCCTCAAGAGAGTTTCTAAGGAGGAGATCGAGAAGATCAAGAATTCCAAGGACGAGGTGAGGGTCGAGTACCTACCATCAACGCTCTGCGGCTTCGGCTACTCATCCCCTCCAATGGAGGTGCACGTCAAGAACGGCAGGATCATAAGGATCTTGCCCTGCCACCTCTCTGAGAACTTCAGGATATGGGAGATCAAGACCAGCAGGGGGACGTTTACTAGGCCAAAGAAGTCAGTCCCCTACTCTCACATGCTGGCGTACAAGTGCCGAGTTTACGCGCCCACAAGGGTCAAGTATCCATTGAAGAGGGTCGACTGGAGCCCGGACAATCCTAACCCGCAGAACAGAGGCAAGTCGGGTTTCGTCAGGATCTCTTGGGAAGAGGCTATAGACCTCGTCGTGAAAATGGTCAAGAGGATTAAGGAGAAGTACGGAGATCTGACGCCCGTACTCGTACAGGCCGACGGGCACGGGCAAACGGGTATATGGACGCAGCACTACTGGGGCCACTACTTATTCGACGTCCTCGGCTTTGGGTGGACACAGCAGGTCAGGAACCCGGACAGCTGGGAAGGCCTCTACTGGGGGGCGAAGCTGGCGTGGGGCTTCGACGAGCTGTTGGTCGGGGAATGCGCTAATGATGGTGCGTGGGACAACGTCTTGGAGCATTGCGAGATGATAGTGCTCTCTGGGTGCGACCCGGAGACGACGGCCGCGGCCTTCTGCAATAACGTCTCATTCCTGCTCGAGAACGTCAAAAAGGCCGGCATAAAGTTGGTTGCGGTGGCCCCTGACCTGAACTACACTGCAGCCGTCTGGGCGGACAAGTGGATCCCTATAAACCCGAACACCGACGCAGCGCTTTACTTGGCCATCGCCTACGTCTGGATAAAGGAAGACCTCTACGACAAAGAATACGTCCAAACGCGTTGCGTAGGCTTCGAAGAGTTCAAGAAGCACGTCCTAGGAGAAGACGACGGAGTCCCGAAGACGCCTGAGTGGGCGGAGAAGATAACGGGGATACCATCATGGACCATTAAGGCTCTAGCAAGGGCTTGGGCTAAAAAGAGAACCTCCCTAGGAGTAGTCTTCGGCGGACCTAAGATCAGGGGCATATACTCGCACATGGCTTCTAGAATGGAAGTGTACGTCCTAGCGATGCAAGGACTAGGAAAGCCCGGGAGGGAGTACCTGAGGTTCTGGACCTCATCAACGCTCAACACGCTAGAGCTGGCTCCGTTCCCGAACTACCCAGAAGTGTCGTCTGAGAAAGCTGGGCGCATATACATCCCGCCGACGAAGTACTCTCATCGCGCGATGAAGCCTCCATACGTCAAAGTCCCGCCCATCATCCTAATAAAGACGTTAGTCCCAGACGCCATTCTCAACCCGCCGATTACGTGGTGGTGCTCGGGTGGCATCCTCAACTTCTGCGTGACTAAGGAGAACGACATGTTTGTGAAGTACAGGTATCCCCCGAGCGACGACCACCCTGGCATTAGGATGATATGGAACGAGAACGGTTGCTACACGACCTGTTGGTATGGGTACAAGTTCATTGATGCTTTGAGGAGTCCAAAGATAGAGTTCCACTTAGTGATTAACCCGTGGTTCGAAAACGACGCCCTATTTGCGGACCTAGTGTTGCCCGCTTTGACCGACTTCGAGACTGAGGACATGGTCGTTAGCGCCTTCTGCGACATAGTGGGGATCGCCTATCACGGCAAGTGCATTGAGCCCCTAGGCGAGTCCAAGAGCGACTACGAAATCCACAAAATGATTGCGGAGAGGCTGGCCAAGGAGTTCAACAAGCCTGAGCTCCTCGAGGCGTTCCCAGACCCCGACACGTTCCTCAGGACTAGGATCTACGAGAGGCACCTCGAGTATGCCAGAGGGACCAGCTGGGAGGAGTTCAAGAAGAAGCGCATAGTGCTCTACGAGCACCCGACGTGGGAGGAGTGGGTCGAGATAAAGAAGAAGTACGGATACGACGCCTACGACTCTTGGATGACCAGGTTCTGGAAGACGGGGAAGGGCATAGAGACACCATCTGGCAAGATCGAGTTCCAGTCGCAGCTGATCCTGAAATACGCTCCAGACGACAAGGAGAGGCCCCCTGTCGCCAAGTGGGTGGAGCACGAGCACCTGCCCACTTCGCCTAGGAGGGAGAAGTACCCGTTCCTGCTGATGTCGAACCACCCGAGGTACAGGTTCCACTCGCAGGGAGACGAGATAATATGGCTGAGGGAGCTCTACAAGGTTAGAGGCCCAGATGGCTACATGTACGAAGCCGTGTGGATCAACCCCGTCGACGCGGAGAAGCTAGGGGTGAAGACGGGGGACGTCGTGATGATATACAACGAGTTCGGGGCGGTCTTGGCGGGCGCGTTCGTCACCAATAGGATAAAGCCGGGCGTGATATCGGTGGACCACGGCGCCAGGGTTGACATAATCAGCGTTGAGGACAAGATAGACAGAGGAGGAGCTATAAACCTCATATTGCCGCCTCCGTCAACAAAGTACAAGCCTGGCGAGGAGATAAGAGTGCCAGAGCAGATATGCTCTGGAGTTCTCGTTGGCGTCAAGAAGGTCGACGTCCTTGAACTGATGAGGAAGTACCCCAAGGCCTTCCAGAAGAAGATGCACCCGATAGTAGGGCCGGTCCTAGAGGCTTATCTCGTCGGTTGAGGAGGTGGTGCGCGTGGGGAAGGTCATAATAATTGACGTGGGGAAATGCGTGGGTTGCGACTCCTGCGTCATAGCCTGCAAAGACGAGTTCGTGGGCAACGATTGGAGCCCCTACTCCAAGCCGCAGCCAGAGTACGGACACTTCTGGATGAGGCTCGACAAGGTAGAGCGAGGCTCGACGCCAAAGGTCAAGGTGACGTACATACCTCGCCCCTGCATGCATTGCGATAGCCCGCCCTGTGTGAGAGCTTGCCCGGTCAAGGCGATAAAGAAGAGGGATGACGGGATAGTGTTAATCGACCCGGTCAAGTGCAATGGCTGTGAAGGGTTGCCCTCAAAGCTGTGCATGGACGCCTGTCCTTACGAGGCGATATTCTTTAACGAGGACTTGAGGATAGCGCAGAAGTGCACCATGTGTGCGCACTTACTCGACGACCTGCAGTGGAAGTACGGGCCCAGGTGCTACGACGTGTGTCCCACCGGGGCGATAATATACGGGGACGAGAACGACCCCAAGATCAAGGAGCTCCTGGCCAAGGCCGAAGTGCTGAAGCCAGAGCTTAACACGAAGCCTAGGGTCTACTACGTGAACTTGCCGAGGCCCTTCATAGCGGGATGCGTGGTTGACCCAGAGGAAAAAGAAGTAATAATAGGCGCCAAGGTGACTGCACTAGAGCTGAACACGGGCCAAGTGTACGAGGTGTTTACAGACGAGTTCGGTGACTTCTGGTTCACGAACCTAAAATGGAACCACGCGTACTTACTTAAAGTGGAGAAAGAAGGCTATAAGGAGAAGGTGCTCGGAGTTTACAAGACAGATAAGGACATAAACGTAGGGGACATATTCCTAGAAAAGCAAAAGAAGCAGAGTTAAGAAGGGCTCGCGTCTTCGAAAGCCCTTCATTATCAATTTATTTTGTATAACTTTTATAGCTTTTTAATAAGAACATCGACTACGTCGCGTCATTACTCTTACGACGTCAACACCTAGGGAAGTAAGTTTTCAGCCTCTGTTAGGGGC
>CAZLVJ010000024.1:0-13251 GCA_964562935.1 uncultured Nitrososphaerota archaeon | reverse complement strand
AGGCAGGCGGCCCCCTGCATCGTGTACTTTGACGAGATAGACGCGATAGCGCCGAGGAGGGGCAGCGACATAGGCGACTCTCACGTCACCGACAGGGTCGTCAACCAGCTGCTGACGGAGATGGACGGAATAGAGGACCTCAAGGGCGTGGTGGTCATAGCCGCCACCAATAGGCCCGACATACTCGACCCCGCGCTCTTGAGGCCCGGCAGGTTCGACAGGCTGATCTATGTACCACTACCTGACGCAAAGGCTAGGGAGGAGATATTCAAGATACACTTGAGAGGTAAGCCGCTCGACAAGGACGTCGACCCACAAAAGCTCGTCAGCTTGACAGAGGGCTACACGGGGGCTGACATAGCGGCGCTATGCAACACGGCAGCTATGATAGCTCTCCGCGACTTCTTGAACAAGTACCCGAACCCTGAAGAAGCCAAGAGGCGCGCAGAGGAGCTCAAGATAACGATGGCCCACTTCGAGGAAGCGTTAAAGAAGATCAAGCCGATGTCGAAGGCGGAGTACGAGCTCTACATGAGGCACATAAGGGACTTTACCGAGAAAGTGGCCACGTACCACGTCTAGCCTAACGACCCCCTAATGATGCCGGCCTTCAGGGCATATTCCGCGGCCTCTGGCTTGCCCATTTTCTCCCAAAACATTTTCACTAACAGCGCGTGCTGTTGTCCCTTCTCGTCGACATCCCCCTCTCTCACCTTGAAGTAACGGGATATCTCCTCAACGTCCTCCAATATTTTGGCGTAGGTCGCATTGCTCAATCTCTCTCGCGCGACCTCTAAATTCAGGAAGTTGAACTCGAATACCACGTCGCCCTCCAAGCCTCTAACGTACTTCTTAATCAAGTTCTCTACGAAGTCCTCCCCCTTCTCTTTCCTCAACGCCTTCAACGCTCTTCCAGTGCCTATAATTGCAGGGGGCGCTCCGAGCATATAGCACGAGGCGGTGAACTTTATCGCTCTAGGAAGCTTGACCTCGCCGCTGGGCAGCTTTTCATAGAGCGCCTTGTCGGCTATTAGCTTTAGCGGTCCAGCCACTGGCCGCGGATAGCTCTCCCTCGTCATCCTCTCCCTCCTCTCAGGGATTACGTCGGCTATCAAACAGATAGTGGTGGCCACCTCCAGTAGCGTCTCGAAGTAGCTACGTGCGAAAGCCCTTATGGCCTCTACAAGCTCCTTCTCCTCCTCTACGTCATAGACCTCGGGGACGTGGCCCGACTCGCTCTTCACACGCCTAACGACCTTCACGCCCTCTTCATGAGGTATATCGTACCTCAACCCCGTCTGTATGGTCACGGTGTGGTATCCTTTGTACTCGCTAATGAAGTTCTCTACGTTCCATGGGGCTAAGTGGCCCCTGAAAGGCAATAGGCCAACACCTATTATCGGGCGGACCTCTACGTGGACCTCTTGCCTCCATTTTTCGAGCCTTGAAAGGGCTACCTTTATCGCGAGGATCGAGGCCACGTGGCCGTAGGTCATAGCGGCATCGGACTTTCCCAAAAAGACCCTGAAGTGATCTTCGTACTCTCCGAGCTCCTTGAGCAAGAGCCTCCTGTAGCCCTCGACTATTTCATCGCAGTGGAGTTGTTTCACGACGTCTTCGAATAGGGGTATGAGCCTCATGCTACACGTCGATGGTAGGCCCAGCTCCTCTTGGCCCAATCTCAACAGTTTTTGTATCCTCCTATGGGTCACAAGGAGCTCTCGCGAGCTCTCGACCATCGGCGCTACGAGGTACTTAATGGACTGCCTAGCGGAGACCTCGTACGAGAACTTGTTGGCGGCGACGGCGGCCCAGACGACCATTATCTGCCTCTCAGCCTCTTCGAGCCTCTCAGAAGGTATCCTCGGGGTTATCAAGAAGTCCTCGCCCGGGACTAAGTCGAGGGACGACGTGACCTTCTCTATTATCCATCTCATCTGCCCGTAAGCAGTCAGCTTTCCCTCGAAGTCGACCATCTTTTCATCGCACTCAAACCCGCCCATTTCTGCTGGCGAGAGGTCGCGTAGCGCTTCGTCCACCTCATCCTGCGACGTAAAGGCCTTGGAGGCAGAATCGGGGTGCTGAGTAGCCATGGCCGTGGGCAACTTTAACCTCTTCAACTCCTTCCCTCACCCTCTTTGAGTCTTCCACTCGCTATTAGCGCGAGAATGGTCCTCATGTCGCCTATGCTGACCACGGCCCTCACCCTCTCCTCAACTATAGGCTTGGGTTTAAATCCTATGCCCAAGCCGACCTTCTCGAGTACTAGCAAGTCGTTGGCCCCGTCACCAACAGCTGCGCACTCCTCGAGGTCTATACCGTGGGCCTCTGCCACCTTCTTGAGGATCTCAAGCTTTGACTCCCCGCCTGAGACCAAGATCTCAACCTCGCCATTTAACTTGCCGTCCTCCACTCCAAGTTTATTTGCAAACCAATAGTCGAAACCTAAGCGCTCTGAAACCTTCTTCGCTACTACATCGAACCCGCCGGTTATTAGCACTGTTATGAAGCCCATGTTCTTCAGACTCCTGACGACTTCCTCAGCCCCTCTCGAGATCGGGAGCTCCTCAGCCACCTCTTCCACGACTTTAACTGGGAGGCCCTTTAGAAGCCTCACCCTCTCCTTCAACGCATAGGTGAAGTCTATCTCTCCATTCATGGCCTTCTTGGTGAGCTCAGCGACTTTGTCTTGGACTCCTGCTCGCTTGGCTATCTCGTCTATCGCCTCTACCTCTAGGATTGTGCCGTCCATGTCAAAGGCTATGAGCTTCTTAGTCTTGGATCTGCCCTCCTCGTCCTCTATCGCTATGCCGACGCCTATCCTTAACGCCCTCTCTTTTAACCTCCCAATGAGCTCCTCTCTGCTACAACTTATCTTGCTGACGTCGACTACCATGTTCATGACGAAGAGGTCAGACAACGTGGAGGCCCTGATGGATTTTATGTTACCGTTAGCCTCGGCTATCGCGGAAGTTATGCCAGCAACTATTCCTGGCTTGTCGTAGCCGACGACTGTTATGAACAAGTGATCGCCCATCTCGATGACCCGGATAAGCTGAGAAGGGGCTTTTTATAAACGTGTCCTATCATATTTTGCGACTTCTCTGAAGTCCTCGTCAAGCTTGATCAGGCCCACCTGAATTGCACTTATTGTTTCTTCGACCGGCGTTAGGAGCTCCATGACCCTCTTTAAGTAGTCTATCTCACGAATTAACCCAAGCCCCAAGTACGAGAGATCAGGGCCTAGAAGGCCGACGATGAGCCCCTTCTCTTCGCCGGGCCACGTTATAGTCACCTCTTCCTTCCCGTACCTCTCCGCTACCTCCCTCTCGGTTTTGGCTCTGCCCTCTACGGGTGTTCTGTTCACGAGAAAGAGGGAATCCCTGCCCTCCTCGCCATAAATCAAATCCAGCCCCAACTCCTCGCTGTACCTTTCTAGGCCCTCTTTACTCAGCACCGCTCCCGTCGCGAGCAAAGCATACATGAGCTTTACGCTTGTCAGGCTAACTTTTCTGACCTTGGCGTTTGCGAAGTAATTTCTGTAGATGGACTCTCTCCTCGCCTTCCTTTCCTCTTTGGTCTTGAGCCTTACCGCTGGCGATGGCCTCACTCTAATTATGTTGATGTGGCTCTTCTCGAAGGGCTTAACCAAGTGCTCCACTTCATTGGTTCTTTGGATTAAAACCAAATAGTTCGGGCGTATGGTTGCAATAATGCTGTACTTCAGCTCACGCGCCCCTCGGCCATTAATCCAACCACTAGTGTTGATGATTATGAGATCGCTCCCTCTCTTCAACGCTTCGTCGTAGAGCTCCTTCGTCGCAGCTATGATCCTCTGTATTACATTGGCTGGAGATACTGAACCCACGAATCGAGCTGAAACGGCCTCCACGTTTTCGAGAGAGTATACGGGTTCTTCTATTATGCCGAGACCTACGGTCGTTGGTACGGATATCTCCGTTTGCCCTGGATCCTTATCTATTATTCCGACTTTAAGCCCTCTAGCGACCGCGCAGTTAGCGAGGTATGTGCAGAAGAGGGTCTTGCCGCTATCGACGTCCCCCAAGACTACACAACTTAGGGGTCTAGAGCCCTGAGAGACTATCGATTCAGCGGCGACCCTCCATTCCGCCGGAATTACGTCTTCTGACAGCGCCTCCACCTTGGCATCACCGCCCAGACGAAGCTCTATCGTGGAATCTTCTATGAACTCGACGACCAACGACTTATATTTTGGTATTACTGCCTGACCCTTAGGCTTAATTACGGAGCCCAAAATTGAGACAGCGCCCTCTAGTACTCGTAAGCCCGCAGGCCCCTCGATTCTTAACATGGTGCCACGTCTCTCTTTAATCCTCTTCATACTCACCTATCCCCGCAAGGCCTTCACCATAGCCTTAAAATTTTCCCACTTCTAAGCTTTATTTAGCATACCACAATATCCACCTAGAGGTGTCTCTCATAAGGCTTAAGCTAGGGTTACCGAGAATTGACGAGGCCCTTGAAGGCGGGTTGGGAGAAGGCGAGCTAACGCTATTTTGTGGCGAACCGGGCTCAGGTAAGACGGCGTTAGCCTTACAATTAGTGTTGAGAAGTTGCCTCGACGATCTCAAAGTCCTCTACGCGTACACTGATGGCCTTTTCCCTTATCCACGCATCGAGCTACTTATGAGGAGACAGGGGGTGCCACCAAGTACTTTGCTATCAAAGTTCTGCGTAGCCCATCTAAGGAGTTTAGACGACTTGGCCAAGATCGTGAGAGAGATTGAGCTCGGACGCTTAAACCACGACTTAGTGGTTTTCGATACGTTCACTGCTCCCTACAGGTCCCTTAGGGTGGAAAACAGGCGAGAAATAGTCATCCACAATAAGAAGCTAAATCAAATAGCCGCAATTTTGAAGAAGTACGTCATTGACTTTAAAAAGTGGGTAGTGTTGACGAGTCGCCTAAAGAGCCCTCCAGCAGGCGAGGAAGTTTTCAATGACCTTGTAGCTTCGAACATACTCACTTACTGGTCGGACAACATAATTTCCTTGCTCAAGACCGACCTCCCCCACCAGAGGAAGATATCCCTTTTGAAGGTTCGTGGCCGAGAGTCTAAAGTCGAAGTCATAGCCCGCGTAGCGGATGGCCTCCTGGAAGAGGTTGATTAAATGGACCTTGCCTATGGCCTCGAAGTAGTGGTTGGCGCCATACTCTTTGCGCTACCAGCTTACATAGCTAATATGACCCCCCTCATTCTGTCCAAAATTCTTCGTAGGAGGCGGCCAATGGACATGGGTAAAAGCTGGCTCGACGGCAAAAGGGTCCTAGGAGACAGCAAGTCCATAGAGGGCTTTGTGGCCGGCGTTTTCGCGGGCTTCGCCACAGGTCTCGTGATAAGTGACCCAGTGAGAGGTCTTTTGATGGGCTTTGGGGCCATGATGGGCGACGCGCTAGGCTCCTTCATAAAGCGTAGGCTCGATATAGCTCAAGGCGAACCAGCCCCTTTCCTCGACCAATACTCCTTCATGCTAGTGGCTCTGCTCCTCAGCTACATCGCAGGCTACGCTCCAACTCTGGATCAGCTCGTTGTAATATTGATAGCGACCCCTATACTACACGTCTCGAGCAATTACGTCGCTTATCTCCTCAAAATGAGGCAAAAGCCTTTTTAACCTCTAAGAGATCTCACGAGACGCAAACTTCAGAGATAAGGAATCGGGCAACGCAGGGTTAAGGTTGGCAACCGTCGATACGATTAAAGACCTATTCTCTGAGGGATCTGCTTTTAATAAACTCTTTATTCCGGTTCGAGATGAGTTAAAGTGAAGTGTGGCGAGATGTCTGAGAAGCCAAGGAGGCCGAGGGAGCTAACGGATCTCCCAGGCGTGAGCTCGACTATAGCCGACAAACTAGTGCTAGCTGGGTTTGGTACTATCGAGGCCCTCGCGGCAGCCCTCCCTCAAGAAGTAGCCTCAGTCACTGGCCTTTCTTTGTCAGCGAGCCAGAGGATCATAAGCGCGGCCCGCGAAGCGCTGGACTTAGGATTTAAGACGGCGGATGAACTATATGAGAAGAGAATGAGGGTCGCAAGAATAACGACCGGGAGTAAGAACTTAGATAAGCTGTTGGGAGGCGGCGTCGAGACTCAGATAATAACCGAGTTCTATGGAGAATATGGATCGGGGAAGACCCAAATATGCCACCAGCTATGCGTCAACGTCCAGCTCCCGAGAGACAGAGGAGGCCTTGAAGGTTCGGCGGTGTACGTTGACTGTGAAGGCACTTTCAGGCCTGAGAGGATAGTCTCCATGAGTCGAGCGCTTGGGCTGGATCCCCAGAAGACGCTTAAGAACATAATAGTGGCCAGGGCGTACAATTCGGACCATCAGATGCTAATAGTCGACCAAGCGAAAGACGTAATAGGTGAAAAGAACGTGAAGCTTCTGGTCGTAGACAGCGTGACAGGATTTTTCAGAGCTGAATACCCAGGGCGAGAGACCTTGGTCATGAGGCAACAAAAGCTCAATAAACACCTGCACTCTCTCTCCAGACTAGCTTACAGCTACGAAATAGCGGTCGTCGTGACCAACCAAGTGATGGCTCGACCTGACGTGGTTTTTGGTGATCCCATTGCCGCCGTCGGTGGACACGTCCTCTTTCACGTACCAGGGGCGAGAGTATTTTTGAAGAAGCTTAGGGGCTCTAAGCGCATCGCGAGGTTAGTCGACTCCCCTTACTTGCCAGAGGGCGAGGCTTTGTTCGAGATAACCGAAGATGGGGTAAGAGACCCCTCAGATTACGAATGATAACTTTAAGTTCCATCGGTTTTACTTTACGAAGTAAATTAAGGCTTATGAGCAGGTGCCCAAGTAAGAATATGGTGTTTCGACTTGCCTGAAATAGTAAAGTGTGCGAAGTGCGGCTACGTGCTCTATAGGGGCAACGAGCTCGTCCCGCCAAGAGACATAGTCAAGAAGTTTGATGGAAAGTGTCCCAGATGCTCCTCGACGCTCAGCCAAAATCCCATATCGATAGAGGTTCGGGAGCTGAAAAAGTGATAAAGTGAACGCTATAAGAGCCATGAACTACGAGATCCCCTCAACCCTTTTATACTCTAAGGGACACGTGTGGGCTAGGGTACAAAACGGCGCAGCCGTAGTCGGCGTGACAGACTATCTACAAAGAGAGCTAGGGACCGTAATCAACGTAGAGTTCTCGGACAGCGAAGTCGTGGAGAGAGAGAGCCCCATAGCTTGGTTGGAGTCCGTGAAGGCGATAATACCAGTGCCCTCTCCGATAGACTGCGAAGTAATAGAGTTTAACACCAGACTTGTAAGAGAGCCATGGCTCGTGAACGCAAGCCCCTACGATGAGGGCTGGATAGCTAAGCTAAGAGCTTTAGACTTGGAAGAACTTGAAAAACTCCAAAGGGCACAAGCTTACATCGAGCTTATATCAGCTCTATCTCGATGTGAACGCTATCGGGTATTCTGACCCTCATAAGCGACTTGAGGGCTCTGTCCTCCGCATCCATATCGATGAGCCTCTTGTGAATTCTCATCTCCCAGTGATCAAACGTGTGCGAACCTTGTCCCGAAGGCGCTTTACGAGTAGTCACAATAAGCCTCTTCGTGGGCAATGGTATCGGTCCCCTGACTCTCACGCCCGTCCTCTGAGATATGGCCTTTATCTCCTCGCAGACCCGTTGCAGGTCTTCGAGGTTTGGGCTCGAAAGCCTTATTCTGGCCTTCCTGACCATTATTGGAGAACCTCCAAAAATAAAAATTGGTTTTTAAAGCTTAAGAGAGCTTGGCTGGGGCCACGTCGATTACTACCCCGGCCGCTATCGTCCTGCCCATGTCTCTGATGGCAAATCTTCCTAGTTGCGGGATCTCGGAGTACTTCTCGATGCAGAGCGGCTTTATCGGCCTGAGCCTCACTATTGCGGCGTCGCCCTGCTTTATGAACTGCGGTTTCTCCTCCACGACAGCTCCGGTCCTGGGATCTATTTTCTGTAGTATCTCCTCAAACTTGCAAGCGACGCTGGCCGTGTGAGCGTGAACCACTGGGGTGTAGCCTTTAGCTATGGCGGTTGGGTGGTACAAGACGAATATTCTTCCGACGAAGGTTTCGGCGACCGTGGGCGGGTTGTCTGGATGTCCACATACATCTCCTCGCTTGATCTCGCCCTTAGAGACCCCCCTGACGTTAAAGCCTATGTTGTCCCCTGGGATCGCCCTCTCGATCCTCACGTGGTGCGTCTCTATAGACCTCACTTCGCCCTTTTTGTTGGCCGGCATGAAGACCACAGTATCGCCTACCTTTAAGACCCCGGTCTCAACTCTCCCGACGGGAACCGTGCCAACGCCAGTTATCGAATAGACGTCTTGAATTGGAATCCTGAGCGGCTTATCGATAGGCTTTGGCGGAGGCACGAAGGCGTCCAGGGCCTCGATGAGCGTGGGGCCCTTGTACCAAGGCATGTTCTTGCTCCTCTCTATCAAGTTGTCTCCTGTCCACGCCGAAACCGGTATGAAGTGTATCTTGCCGACGTCGTAGCCAAACATCTTCAGCATTTTCGAAGCAGCGTCCTTGACCTCATTGTACCTCTCTTGGCTCCAGTTGACTGTGGGATCGTCCATTTTGTTTATTGCCACAACCATTTGATTTACGCCCATAGTCTTAGCCAAAAAGGCGTGTTCCCTTGTTTGGCCCGCAGGGCCCATGCCAGCCTCGGCCTCGCCCTTCTTCGCCGAGATTACTAGCAAGGCGCAATCAGCTTGAGACGTCCCCGTGACCATGTTCTTAATGAAGTCTCTGTGGCCTGGGCAGTCTATGAGCGTGAAGACGTACTTCTTGGTCTCGATTTTGTAGAACGACAAGTCGATGGTCAGTCCTCTTTCCCTCTCCTCTTTGTAGGTGTCGAGTATCCACGCGAACTTGAAGCTCTCTTTGCCCATCTTCTTGGCCTCTTCTTCTATCTCCTTCAGCTTCCTCTCGTCCACTTGCCCCAACAAATACAGTAAGTGCCCCACTAGGGTAGACTTCCCGTGGTCCACGTGCCCTATGATCACTAAGTTCAAGTGTTCCTTCTCCGATGACATCCCCACACCACCATGGATTACTTACCTATAGCGTAAACTCCAGATCAAAACCCCTTTAATAAGCTTTTCACTGATAGGACTTAACCCTACCTCTTTGAGCTGGGCCCTTTTAAACCCTATGCGTAGTGGCCATCGTCATCTAGAGGCCATAGCTATCCTTTCGACCTCGTCCTTCTTGGCTATCGCGTAGCTCTTGGGATCGCCTTGAGCCGCGGCTATGATCTCATCAGCGAGGCACTCGTCTATGGTCTTCGGGTTGCTGAAAGAGGCAAGTCTAGCCCCCTCAGTTAACCACCTAAGCGCCAGGTCTACTCTTCTTTGTGGCGAGACATCAACGGACTGGTGATAGACTATTCCGCCATAGGCTATTCTTGTGGTCTCCTCTCTCGGCGAAGTTCTCTCTATCGCCTCAATTAAGACTTGTATGGGGTTTTTACCCGTCTTTAGGTGTATTATCTCAAAGGCGTTTCTAACGATGTTTGTTGCTAGTGCTTTTTTACCAGCATTCTTCCCTGGCCTCATGAGCTTATTTATCAACCTCTCGACTATGGGGACCTCGGCCTTGCCAAACCTTTTGTGCTCGTGTCTGCCCTCGGTATGTGGGAGGAAGACCGGCTTTAAACAAATGTACCTCTTCAAGCCGGGATCTTTCACTTCGACGTCGTGGAACGTCCATTTACCGAACAATTTGATCTCCGTCGGCTCTATTCCCACCTTTAACGGCCCACTTACCTTCTCTTCCTTAACTTTCGCGGTCTTTCTGGGCAAGCTCCTTACCTCGTCGGCTTGGTCTTTTTACCTTGCAAAATTGCTTTAAGACTCACGCCGTTGACCTTTATCACTTGAAACTTAACGCCAGGGATATCACCGAGAGACTTTCCCTGAGGTCCGCCTATTCTGGCTATTATCACTTCGTCGTGCTCATTTATGTAGTTCAGCGCGCCGTCCCCCGGGACGAATGCCGTTACTTGCTTGCCGTTTTTGATGAGCTGAACCCTAACGCACTTTCTAACGGCTGAGTTGGGCTGTCTGCTCTCGACGCCCACTTTCTCGAGGACTATGCCTCGCGCCATCGGCGCCCCTTCGAGGGGGTCGACCTTCTCATCTAGTCGCAACACTCTTCTCTTGTACTCTCGCTGGCTCCACCTGAACTTCTTCCTCTTTTGCGCCAACTTTCTGGCAGCAAACAGCCCTTGAGGCGACTTCTTACCCATGGCGTCACACCGAGTACTAGGGGGTTGGAATAGAGGTCGAAGAGGACTTGTATATTTGTTTTGCTTTAAATCCTTTGATCTCTGCTACTTTATTATGACGTTGACTATGTCAAAGTACCTCTTGGCCAAGATCCTCGCTCTCCGAATCTTGAGGCCGTCCCTCCCTATTGCCAACCCCTTATCTTTTGGATCTACGGCGACGTGAGCAACTAGCCTTCCAGAGGTATCCTTAGATATCTTAACTGCATGCACTTTGGCCGGAAAGAGCGCATTTTTGATAAGCTCTTCAGGGCTGTCTCCGGCTTCTACAACTTCGACAGGTCTTCCTATGAGCTTCGTGGCCCTCTTAATATTTACACCGTTTTTTCCTATGGCCATCCCCATATCTCCTTTCTTTATCACGAAGATTATTCTGTTGGTGTCATCGTCTATTACGCAGTCCTTAGCAGTAGCCCCTGTTATGCTTTCGAAGAGCGCTATATACCTCATTTCTTCGTCGGACAACCTTATGCTCGGCACGCTATCACCCTATCGCTCCACAAGTTTTAGGATCTCGGATTCTCCCTCCTCTAACACCAATAGCGATGAGATCGGGTGCTTTCTCTGACACATCTCTCCAATCTCCACATTTGTGTAAGGCGCGTGGTATATCGGTATGCCAGATAACTTGGCATAGTACTCTATTTGCTCTCTTATGAGCTCGGGACAGTTAGAGGCAACTACCACTAACTTTCCTTTACCAGCACTTGCCAGCTTTAAAACTTCTCTGCTACCGAACACGACCCTCCCCGTCTTCAGCGCAACCTTTAGCTCTCTGTCCAAAGTCACAGCCTCACTCACCTCCATGCCTCACTCTAAGTTCGACCATGCCGCTCCCGATAGGTATTAGCTGTCCCACCACGACGTTTTCTATCACACCAGTTAGAGGATCTTCCTCACCCTTCACACCAGCCTCTAATAAATGCTTAGTCGTCACCTCAAACGCCGCTCTTGCTAAGACGCTAGCCTTTTCACCGCTTATTCCGTGCCTTCCTATCTGCCTCACCTTACCTGTCAAGGTCATTAAATCCGCGACCAACATCACGTGCCTCACATCAACGTCGAGACCTTGCTCCCTAAGCACGCCCATGACCTCATTTATGATGGCAGTCCTAGCAGCTTCGATTCCTAAGACCTCGGCTATTTCGTGTATGTTGTTGGTCATGACCTTTGTTGGATCGATGCCCTCTAATTCATCTAAGTTGTTAAAGATACCTTGGAGGTTCGAGCCCTCGACCTCGAGGTAGTAATAAGTTTCTCCTCCTTTAGACACCTCTTTAACTACCACCCTCTTAAGCCCCTTTATCCCCTTTAGCTTTATGCCTAGTATCTTTTGCCTGAGTTTTATCATCTTTGAGGACTCTACCCCTTCAGGCACGGTTATGACTATTTCGATAATTTTCCTCCTCTTTCCATCTGGCGTTTCTTCCTCCCTCTCTGCGATGCCCTCGATGGTCCCTATCTTGTGTTTGTTTAAGGCGTTAATTACCATGTCCAGCGTAACCCTCTTGTCCTTCATGAGCTCCTCGTCTAATTGTAGGTATATCATCTGCTGGCCGAAGTCTATGCTTATGCTACTTGCAACGTTCTCTATGGTCACGTGTAGTATCTTCCTCGCCAGCTCCTCTGCCTTGGCCCTGTCGTACTTCGCCTTCTCGTCTAACTCTATCCTCATTAAGGGGGTCGAGGGCGTCCTTTTTGCATCGAGGACCTCTATGAGGCGTGGTAGGCCCAACGTGACGTTGAGTTCTCTGACGCCGGCGAAGTGGAAGGTCCTCAAGGTCATTTGGGTTCCCGGCTCTCCTATGGATTGAGCTGCGACAGTGCCGACAGCCTCACCGGGCTCAACTAGGGCCTCCCTGTACTGCCTAATCACCTCACCCACAACTTTCTCGACGTCGCTCTTAGTCAGCTTGTCCATTATCTTGGTCAACTTTTCTTCGAGCTCTTGGATTATTGACCTCGGAAGCTCTGACGAGTACTCCTCTAGCTTCTTCTTTAACTCCTCTAACGTGATCTTCTTAGCCTTCATTTTAGGGCCGCGACCCCCAAGACCTTCTCTATAGTCTTTTCTATGTTGACAGCTTTTCCATGATCGCTCTTGGAGGGATCGACCCCGTCCTCTCCATACATCAGCTGGACTATCCTGTCGTCGGCTGTCCTCACAGTACCGTCGTACTCTACGTGCAAGTCCTGTAGGGCGTTTATGAGCCTGCGTTGCATGTAGCCGCTTTGCGAAGTCCTGAGGGCTGTATCGACCAATCCCTCGCGCCCGCCCATAGCGTGAAAGAAGAACTCAAGCGGGCTAAGCCCCCTCTTGAAGCTGGAGTAAACGTAGCCCCGCGCGGCGGCCCCTAGGTCCCCCCTCTTGAAGTGGGGCAACGTCCTCTCGAAGTAGCCCCTCAAAATCCTCTCCCCTCGAACGGTTTGTTGACCGACATTTGCCGCCATCTGGGTTAGATTGAGCATGGATCCTCGTGAGCCTGATCTGGCCATCATAAGCGCATTGCTTGCGGGTTTCAAGTACTGAGCGGCCAGCTTGCCAACGCTGTCTCTAGCATTGCTCAATACCTCCTGAATCAGTGTTTCTAAGGTCTCCTCGAGGGTTTTACCTGGCATTGGCTCAAGCTCTCCCCTCTTGTATTTCTCTATAAGCTCTTCTACCTTAACCTCTGCACCTCTCAACATTCTTCGTATTTCGTCAATAACCTCTACGGGGAGGACAACGTCGTCGAGGTTCATGGTAAAGCCATGGAAGAAAGCGTAATTTAAGAAGACTTTAAATGCACGATCTAAGAACCACGATCCCTTGCCTATTCCAAAATCTTTTATTATTCTGTGAAGCAACGACTCAGGCTCTCCTGCACCTATGGACTTCTTGTCTATCACGCCAGCTACGAGCTCGCCA
>CAZLVJ010000023.1:11529-13666 GCA_964562935.1 uncultured Nitrososphaerota archaeon | reverse complement strand
ATCCCGGCGTCGTACAAGATGTCCAAGTGCTTGGAGGTGGTCGATTGAGCTTTCCCTAAAGCTGGGATTAGCTCACAGACACACTTCTCTTCGCTCTTCAAGAGCTCTAGTATTTGCAACCTCGTGGGGTCCGCCAAGGCCTTTAATATCTTGACCTTGGACTCCACTAAGGCGTCTCCACTCATGACTTTCACGTTAAGGATTTTGTTCGCTATATTTAAATATGTCGATACCTTTGACGTTCAAAGGAGCTGGCGAGAAAGCTTTATATGTAATTATCGACATATCGTGATTTCGCGAAAAAAGGTGATAGACGTGGGAGTGGTCATTAAGGTGTTCCATAGCGAGCCACCTTGTGCTAAGTGCAGAGCCGTCGAGAAGGCCGTAGAGGAGGTCGCCAAGGAGTACGGCGACAAGGTTAAAGTGGTTAAGCTCTCGGCCCTCTCGGAGGAGGCCGACAAGTACGGGATCTTGATGACACCAGCAGTCGTCATAAATGACCGAGTGGCTTTCTCGGGCAAGGTCCCCACTAAGGAGGAGCTCAAGAAGGCCGTAGAGGAGTCCATGAAGTAGCTCACGCCCACGGGCTGCAGAAGGAGGGGTTTGTAATCTTAACCATTTTTATTCGTCGCGAGTACGAGGATTTGCTTGAAGAGCTCCGCCAAGCTACTGGACGCCTCATCGACGAGGAGGTTCGCGTCGAGGCCATAGGCGAGCTCGAGGGACTCAAGCGGCGCCTGAAGGAGGCCGAAGGAGGCTCCTTCCTCTTCTTTTTCGTGGGGCCCAACGCCTTGGGCGAGCTTAAGAGGTTCGATGAACACGTCAGCTCCCTCGACGAGCTCGTCATGCACGTTGCTGGAACCTACACCAACGAGCAAATGATCGTCTTTACGACGTCGAGGGACGACGAAAACGTATTGATAGAGTTCAAGGCCGTCTACGAGATGACCCCTAGGCAACTGGCCGTCTTGAGGGCCGAGAAAGGGGATTTCAAGTCGCTGGTCGACGAGATGAAGAGGTTCCTAGTGCTGGGCTACAACAAGGCCCTCCTGTGCTCGCCCGACTTGGCGCTCTCCTTCGGAGACGTGGAGAGCCTGTTCCTCGAGGTCGTGGGGGTCAAGAAGGGCTTCAGCTTCATAAACGCTCTAGACGTGTTGAAAGAGGTGGTCGGCGCTCGCAGAAAGCCCTCTAGGCCCTCGAGCTTCGAGGTCAAGCGCATACTCCCCTGCATCGCAGACTCGGCCAAGATCAGGGTGATAGCCGAGGTCGACGGCCCTCTAGAGAGGGCCATGCCTTATCTCTACCTACACTTCAAGAACTCCAAGTACTTGGAGCCCCTTGGGGTACTGACGTTCACGACTACGAGGGATGAGATGGTCTCGGTGTACTCGTCCGGCAAGGTCTGCGTGGTGAAGGTCGAGAGCGAGGAGAGGGCCAAGGAGATATTGGGCGAACTCCTGAAGCTAATATCCAAGGCCTACGACCTCGCCTCGAAGAGAGGGCTGCCGAGCGAGGAAGAACTTGAGGTCAGGAGGAGGCTTAATGTCATGAGCGTCTACAGGCTCCTGCCGAAGACCAACTGCGGGGCTTGCGGGGAGCAGAACTGCATGGCGTTCGCCGCGAAGCTCCTGTCAGGCGAGGCCCAATTGTCCATGTGCAGGCCGCTGATAGAGCGGCCGAAGTTCAAGGAGTTCCACGAAAAGCTTAAAGCCATGCTTTCCTCGCCATTAGAATAGTGGGCTTCATGATCCTGATATTATCTCTTAGCCCTCCCTACTGCTTGTCCCACAGCGAGGTCTTCAAGCTCTTGGCCCCAAGGGCCGTCGCGCTCTACCTCGCCAGCAGCGGGGTCTACGCGGCCGTTCGTGGAAACCCTGTCGAGGGCTTGGTGTCTGAGCTCGCCAAGAGGGGCGAGGTCAAGGTCTCGCGAGAGGACTTAGACGTCAGGGGCCTGAGCATCGACGACTTAATAGACGGCGTTAAGATCCCTAGAGACTTCTACGGCGACTTCGTCGAGAATGTTCTTCGCGTAAAGAAGGTCGTGGTCTTGTAGGTGTCAGCGTTGAAGGTCGTGATAAAGCTATTGCTGGGGCCCTACACCTTCGAGCACTCCGACGTGGCTACGAAGATAGCGGAG
>CAZLVJ010000023.1:0-11519 GCA_964562935.1 uncultured Nitrososphaerota archaeon | reverse complement strand
GCTGATAATCATCACGAAGCCCCCCTACACCTTCGAGCATCCCCTAGGAGGCTTGTACACGGCCTTGGCACTCGTCGATGAAGGAGTCAAAGCCTCGGTCCTGCTGGTAGAGGACGGCGTCTACTGCGCGCTCAGAGGCCAGAGAGGCGATAAGGTAAGCTTCGAGGATTTGCTCTACACGGCTCACGCGAACGGCGTGGAGGTCCTCGTGCTCAACGAGTCCCTTAAACCGAGGGGGTTGTCGAAGGAATTGTTGAGTGAGGTCTGCAAGGTCGTCGACGACTTGGATGGCGTGGTAGAGGGCTGTGATCACATCCTCTGCTATTGACCTCGACGAGTTGAAAGATTTGAAGTTTACTCGACGGCTCTCTCGTTCATGGCCGCCATGTACGTCTTGTACACGCGCCTTTCTCGGACGGCTATCATGCCTTCTTCGATAGAAACTCGAGCGACTCAGCGATCTCATGCATTAGCTTTGCCGGAATCCCCATGAACATGTGCTGGCCGAACGTCCGTGGCCTCTCTACATCCATAACATCTGGGACATATGTTCACCTCTCCAGTTAAGCAGGGACGCGACCGTGAGTCGTGGCAAGGGGGAGTCACGAACTCAACCATTTTATTCGTCGCGAGTACGAGGGCTTGCTCGACGAGTTCTGCCAAGCCGTTAAACGCCTCGTCGGCGAGGGGCCACGTCGAGGCCGTAGATGTGCGAGCGCCGACTTGACTATCCTGAAGGCTTGGAGGGTTAACTCTGTCGATTACAAGTATCTCGATGGCCAGCTTCCTGGCCTCTTCCTCGACCTGCTCGTCCGGGACGACTTTGTTGACGAGCCCAATGCGATGCGCCTCGTCGGCCGAGATGAGCTTTCCGGTGAGCAACATCTCTCTAGCGCGCCTCTCGCCTACGACTATCGGCAGGAAAAGGACCGCGAGGAAGGCAGTCGACACTATTATCGGCTCTGGCTGGCCGAAGACGGCCGACTTGCCAGCCACCACGAGGTCACACGCCAAGACCCACTCGTTGCCTCCAGCCACGCAATACCCCTTGACTACCGCTATCACAGGCTTGCCCGTTTCCCTCAGGAGGTCGAAGACTCTCCAGTAGGCTTGTAGCCATCGAATCCCTCTCTCTAAGTCCACTGGCATTAGCTCCTTGACGTCGGCCCCAGCACAAAAGGCCTTGCCCACGCCGGTTATTATCACGGCCTGCACAGAGTCGTCCTTGTCGGCGCTCTCCAGCGCGTCGTAGACCTCCTCCATCAGCTCGACGTGCAACACGTTTAAGCGCACAAGACAAAAGTTAAGAATATCGTAGGGCCTCTTAAGTAAGGTCGTAATCCCTGCTAGAAGGGTCTTCTTCGCCATCGTCCTAAAAAAGGTTAAGGTTTAGGGCGGCCGCACTTGCTTGAACTTCTCGCTCGCCTGCTCTCCTCCTACACCCCAATCCTCCTTGGGGATTTCGTGGATCACCACTTCTACAGCTTCCTTCGGAATTCCCATCTCCACGAACACGTTCGTTATGCCAGCTATAGTCTTCTTCTTGGCCTCGTTCGAGAAACCGCTCCACACGTACACGTGGACTATTGGCATTAGTCGAGCCCCTCACATTAGCTGAAGCTTGCTAGCCAAATAAGCATTAGCAGGGAACGAGGGCCTAGAGGGCTTCCAGGCTTCGTGAGAGCATACGCGCCTAACCGTTATAGATGCGTAGAGGTCTTGGTAAAGCCCTGTGACGGCTCACGCGAGCTCGCTAGATCGCTCGGCTTTGGGGGCATGACTTTGACGAGTTTGGACTTGGCCTTGTAAATCTCCAACGCTTCCCTGTTGACCACGTGGACCTCAAAGGGGTCCTTTATGCCCCTCTCCCACAGGGCCGCGAGTACCTCGCCCGGGCTCAGGTCCGTGACCACTAGGACGTCCACGTCGCTCGAGAGCAAGTGCCTGCCTTCGGCCACGCTGCCGAACAAGTAGACCTCGGCGTCCTCGTCAAGCTCCTTGACGGCTTCTGCTATGGCGGTCAAGTACCTCTCGAGGTTCTTGAAGACTTCGGCCCTACGCCTCGCCTCCTCAACGAACAACTCCTCTGACAACAGCCATCACCTCCTCGACCACTCTTTTGAGCCTCTCCACTTCCTCGAGGCTGTAGCTTCTCGACACATACCTAGAGGTTATGTACGCGTCCTCCAAAGCCCCGAGCTCCACGCTGAACTTGCGGAGGAGGTCGCTTATCGCTTCGTTCCCGGAGATCTTGTATATAAGCTCCAACAGCTTCCTGACGCTATGGGTCCTCGGGTAGTCAGCGCCCAACTTCAATAAATAAGCCTTTAAGAAGAGCTGGAGGCCCTGCTCCAAGCTGAAGACCGCCAAGTCGTAGAAGCCCCTCTCGACCTGCATGCTCGCGGTCTCGCAAAACCTCCTAGACCTCTCTAAGAGGCTCTCGTACTCCCTCACGCGGGTCAATCAAGACTGCCTCCCGCCTATCCGTCTGAAGACCTCTCGGCCTTCCGCGTTCTATTTAGAGGGACGGCCAAATAACGCTATCCTTGGTCGCACGACCTCCTCTGATATCTTCGCCAAGAGGGCCGATAGTCTTATCCGCGACGGCCTTTTCAGGTGCTTGGTGAGAGGCTTGATCCTCACGGTCTTGAACTCGGGGTCCAAGTACGACCTCACGGAAGGCGTTAGAGAGGTGATTGACAGCGCCGTGGGCGTGATCGTCGTCGGCAGAGGGGGCGCTATCCCCAACCCCCCTTCTCACGACTTGGCCTTGAAGTTCTTGGAGAGGCCCGACGAGTTGAGCACTGAAGAGGCTCTGAAGTTGCTGAGCAATGTCAGGGGAGTATTTGTAGGGGATCTGTCGAGGCTCGAAGCGGTCAACAAGTGCTGGAGGCTCGTCAGGCTGTCCGGCAAGCTCGTTGAGGGGCTGGAGCTTGAGGGCTCTTGGTGCTCGTGCGTCGGCCTGACTAAGAGCAACATGGGCAAGAGAGTCGCGTTCGAGAGGATACCCGTGCCCGAGCTGGCCCTCTCCGGGAACCTCGTCGTGGGCGTCGAGCTCTTCGGCTTGAAGTGCAAGAGGGTGGAGTTCTGCGACGTGCCCCTGATCAAGCTCAAGGAGGAGAGGCCACCCCGCTCGATGATCGACATATTGGCCAATATAGTAGAGGTTCAGGCGGGTGACGTGGTCGAGAACTTGGAGGGCGTCGTGGAGGAGCTGGGCGACGTCATTGAGAGGGCGCTCAAGGAGGAGGACGAGAAGCTGAAGGCGCTGGTCGACGAGGCCTTGAGGAATGGCGTGGCTTACGTGGAGCTAGACGAGCTGGCGGACGACGTCTTCAATCGCCTGTGCAAGAAAGTGGGGTTTTATGTCCTTGGACTGAAGGAGATGGCAAGGAGGAAGCTTATGATCTGATGCCTAGCCGGTCACTTAATGTCGTAGTCGGACGTGCTTTGATAGAGGTCTAACCACGAGATGATTTGAAGCGATGGGCTTCGTCGACCCTTACTTGTTGCTGACATTGCTCTTTGCCACAACAGTTGCCCTAGCTTGGGTTACCAAGAGGGTCGGCCTCTCGTACGTCGCTGGTTACGTGGTAGCCGGTGTCTTGCTCAGCCCCCTGGCCTCTAACGTGAGGGAGGGCTGCGCGACGCTCCTAGACGTGTTCTCGGGCATCGCCATAGCCCTATTGGCGCTTGAAGTCCGGAGGGAGGTGGGCCTCGAGAACATCAAGCGCTTGGGGATGATTTTCCTTCGCGATAGTGCTGGGCGAGGTCTTGGCCTCCTTTACACTCATGGCCGTTGTCATCGCGATGGCTACGCTCTTGATGGTCGGGATTATTCGAAGGCTTCGCTCACATGCTGACTTCCTGTGCCAAGAGCTCGTGAGCAAGAGCGGCACCCCCGACCCTAGGGTGAAGAGGTTGTTGCCCGGTCTAATATTCATGAGCTTGACGTCGCTAACAGTTTTATTGGCCATATTAGTGGCGAGCAAGTACCTAGAAACAATGATCGAGAAGGTCATTGGCCTCGACGTCGGTCACTTAGGGCTGGCGTTACTCGTTAGAGGCAAGGGGGCATAGCGGGTCGGGCATCATCAAGTCGCCATAGATAGCCAAGGCTCTCGCGTGGCAACCGCCTAGGCAAGCGCTCGCATGCTTGCAGGTTCTGCAAGGATCCTTTAGGTTTTCCTGCCTAGTCAAGTACCTGACGAGCTCGCTGTTCGAGTACTCCTCCCAAGCCTCTCGGACCCCTTTCTTGACGTCCGTGACCTTTATGTCGACCGTATCACAGAGGAGCACGCTACCGTCAGGGGCTATGTCCATGCACACGCTTATTATACAACCCGGGACGTAAACCCTCTTCGACTTCATGAACGACGAAGCGAACGGCGAGCACCAAAGCTCTACGTCGAGGCCGACCTCTTCTGCCTTTTGAGCCGCCAGTAAGAAGGCCTCCTTCGTCATACTCGGCGTGGGCATGATTAATCTGTCCGCTCGACCGATGGGTATTATCGGTATCAAGGCGGCTCCGGAGGCGCCTATTTCAGCACATAGCTCCACGTACTTCCCGACTTCGTGATAGTTTATTGTGTTGACGGTCATGACCGGCTCCACGTCTGCTCCAAAGCCCCTTAGCTTCTCGACCTTCTCCAAGACTAGGCGCAAGTAGGGCCCCCTGATCTTGGTGAAGGACTCCTCGGATACGCCGTCGATGCTCACTCGCACTTCGACATCCCTCTTGGCCAAGAATTTCATGAGCCCGTCCGTGAGCCTTAGGGCATTAGTGAAGACGCTCACGTGCAACCCCCTCTCTTGGGCCTCGATTACTAGCTTCGGCAGGTCCTCCCTCAGCGTCGGCTCTCCGCCAGTTATCGAGAGGTGCCTAACCCCGATCTCAGAGACCCCCTCAACGACCCTCAGGGCCTCTTCGGTCGATAGCTCTGGCAAGCCACTAAAGCGAGATGCGTAGCAGTGCCTACAGCTCAAGTTACACTCGCCGGTCACGAGCCACACGACTAGCGCACAAAAGTTCACAGGCCCCACCAACGAGCCACATCAAACGAGACAGACCTTGTAGGACGGGCGTGATAATGTAGTAAGCGAAGGGCCATATAACGCTTGCCGTTAAGGACCTCGGCCCTCATTGGGCGACCTTGCTTAGTTCATCGGTTTTGAGCTCGAGAACCTCCACTAGACTCGCGCTCGAGCCTTACAAGACTCAGCTATCAACTTTGAGGCCAGCTCCACGGCCTCCTGAACCCTCTCCTCGCTCACTCCTCTGACGCCGCAGGCCACTATTAGTATCCTCCTGGTCTCCTTAGTGACCATCGTGTACACGGAGTCCCTGTGGGGGAAGACGTGCATAACGACGCCTCTCGAGTCCGCCAGCACCACGTCTCTGTCGCTCAGGACCTCTGGACTACCGCCTATTGGATGGAAGAGCTCTCCGGTGCGAGCCCTTCTCAAGGTCAGCGGCGGTGTTGCCTTGTCCAGGTCGTATATCCCTATGGGCACCATGGTCTTGATCGAGGCCACGTTGCCCAGGTCCACCACGTTGTTAATTAGCGGTATGGATCCGCTCCTCAGGGCCCTCCTCACGAGGGCCTCAGACGAGGGCCTGGTCTTGGTCGGGTCTATCCCCAAGCGCCAGTAGAAGTCCCTATACGCCCTGATCACGGGGTTGTCCTTGAGGCCCTCCAAGGTCAAGCTGGACCTGATTTCTTCTACGGCCTCTCTCACAGCTCTTACGACGTACTCGCTGAAGCGAGAGTCGTAGACCTTGACCTCCTCGAGAGAGGTCCACTTCAAGAATATTCCCAGCGACCTCACGTCCTCCCCTATCTCTATCATGGCCCCTTCAGAGCTCTCGTCGGGGACAAAATTTAAATTCTTACTCTTAGCCAATCCCTGTCGGCGGAGGTCAGCCGCCGATGTGGGAGCCGGACGCCGAGTAGAGCCTGAAGGGGTACGAGAGAGCTCTCGACGGTGGGGCGAGGTCCTCAGCGAAAAGGTCTTGTTCTTCACGCCCGGGCCCACCTACGTGCACCCCAGGATCCTGAGGTCTCTTAGCAGGCCCATCGAGCCCCACTCGTACAGGGGCTTCATGGAGAAGTACAGGGTCGTGCTGGAGAAGCTCAAGGCCCTCTTCAAGACCGACGGAGAGGCCTTTTTGCTGGCTGGCTCCGGGACCCTGGCCCAAGAACTCATGGTGCTAAACGTCGTTAGGCCCGGGGACAGGTTGCTGTGCTTGGTGACGGGGTTCTTCAGCTCTAGGTTCAAGGACATGGTGCTCAGGGCAGGGGGCAGGCCTAAAGTGGTCGAGAGGCTCGACGGAAGGGGCTTCACCGGGAGAGACGTCGAGAAGCTCATCAAGAGGGGCAACTTCAAGGCCATAGCCGTCGCGCACGTTGAGACCTCGACAGGGGTTACGTCGTACGTAGACGAGATAGGCGAGGTCGCCTCCAAGTACGGCGTGAAGCTACTGGTCGACGCGGTGGCATCTCTTGGGGCCATGGACGTGAGGTGCAAGGAGTGGGGGATAACCATCTGCGGGAGCTGTAGCCAAAAGGGCATAGGCGCGCCGCCGGGGTGCGCCTTGCTGGCCGTGAGCAAGCAGTTCGTGGAGGAGCTTGAGGCGAGGGATTACGACGTACCGACGTTCTACGGCGACTTGAAGATGTGGCTCAAAGTCGTGAGGGACCCCGAGAACTACCACTCTACCCAGCCGATAAGCATGGTCTACGCGATTAACGAGGCGCTGGACATGATATTCGAGGAGGGGCTGGAGAGGAGGTTTAAGAGGCACAGCGCGATAGCCGAGGCCATCAGGGCGGCCGTAAGGGCCTCCGGCTTGAGGGTCTTCGCCAAGAAGGGCTACGAGGCGAGCACCGTGACGGTGGTGCTCAAGCCCGAGGGCCTCGACGACGTCAAGCTCAGGAGCGAGCTCGAGAAGCTCGGCGTAACGGTGGCTAGGGGCTCCGGTCCCTTCAGGCGAGCTACTTTCAGGATAGGCCACATGGGCTGGATAACGCCGAGCGACGCACTTGCACTGGTCTCGTCGCTCCAGCTGACGCTTAGGCGAATGGGCTTCAAGCCAAAGCGGGACATGATCAAGGCGGCTCTAGAGGCCTTGCCCTCGTCGTGGTGAAGATGGGGCTACGACCTCTCGACCCTGACCTTCTCCCCCTCCCTCACTTTCTTCAAGACCTTGGGGTCCCCGACTATTTTGCCCACGACGTTGACTGGGCTGTAGGGCTTTATCACGTCCGGGCTAGGGCTCGAGAGCGTTGGCCCGAAGAACAGGCAGAGTGAGGGCTCCTCCGGCCAGTAGGCCACGTCCCCTAAGTCGACCACGTCCTTTGGGTTCTCTAGCGAGACCGAGAAGGGCACTGAGAAGTAGACCTCCTCCCCCCAGAGGTGGACCTCTGACTCGAAGGGCAACGACGACAGCAACGCCCTAGCGGTCTCGGGGTTCTGGTTTAAATCGATGACACACTCGACCGAAAGTCCCGACTCAAACGTTATCCTTATCCGCGCTCCTTCCCTCAAGCGCTACTTCACCTCGAAGTACGCCTGAGGTGTCGTGAAGTACTTCCCCCCAGCGTGGAGCAGTACGTTCGCCCTATCGCTCCACACGTTGTTCGTCAAGAGCTCCTCGTCGGCGTAGGCGGCCACCACTTCAGCTATATAGACGTTGCACTCGCCGGCTTTGACGTAGTCGACGAGCTTGCACTCCAAGTGGCCTATGCACTGCTCTATTATCGGGACGCTAACCTTCTTAGCTGGCTGAGTCTTCAGACCACTCACGGCGAACTTGTCGGTCCTCCTACCGCTCCTAGTGCCAGCTATCCAGACGGCCTTGACGAGGTCCGCCGACGGTATGTTGACCGTGAACTCCTTCGCGGCCTCTATTAGCTGATGGGTGTACCCCCTCCTCCAGAGCGATAGAGCTATCATCGGTGGCTCCTCGCTGACGGGCATGATCCAAGAGCAGGCCATGACGTTGGGCTTGCCGTCTTTGTCTACAGAACAAATTAAGACGACGGGCCTGGGGTGGAGCAAGGAGTAGAAAGACTCGACGTCCTTCTTCAATTTTGGCACCCAGTAGAATTATCTTAGAGTATTTCTTAAGCGTTTATGGGGTTGGGATGAAGCTGAAGTCGCTGTACGACTTCGAGTTGAGGCCGAGGAAGCCCTTCAACTTCTTCTTAACGGCCTCTTGCTACAACTTCAACTGGTGGTTTGACGGGTCTAAGTGCATCATCCCCCTGTCGAGCTCCCCTCCGCTAGTTGCCGTCGCACGTTACAAAGAGCCTGAGCTCACGGTCACGGTCTACGGCACAGGAAGGGAGCGGGTAGACGTAGCTAAGGTCGTTGAGCACGTGTTGGGGGTCGACGAAGACTTGACGGAGTTCTACAAGATCGCAGAGAGAGACCTCATCTTGCACGAGGTCCCCAAGGCCCTTTTAGGCATGAGGATGCGCGCGACGAGCCTTTGGAACGCGATGATCATTGCTATATGCCAGCAAAACGCCAGCTTCGTGCAAGGGTGGAGGGTGCTGTGCAGGGTCTACAAGCTCATGGGGAGGGCTGTGGAGCTCGACGGTGCGACGACAATAACCCCTCCAAGCCCTCGAGACCTCCTAGCCGAGGGCGCCCTAGGCCTGCTTAGAGAGGCTGGTCTGGGGTATAGAGCCGAGACCGTTGTAAGAGCCGCTTCGGCCGTCGAGGAGGGCCTATTGGAGGGCGTCGAGGAGCTCAGTGACCAAGAGGCTGAGGAGAGGTTGAGAGAAGTCAAGGGCATTGGGACCTATACCGCTAGACTCGCGCTGGTCTTGTCGCAAAGGAGGTACAGCCTGTTGCCCTTAGATAGGTGGCTCGAGAGGATAGCGCGAGAGGTCTACGGGCTCGACGATGTGGAGAGGGGTCTTGAGGCCAAGTGGGGGAGGTGGTGCGGATTGGCCGTCTTCTTCACGACGGTGGTCTTAGACGCTGAGGTCTTGAGCAGGGCCTTGAAGCGAGCCTTGGCCGGGGAGGTCAAGCCAATCACCCAGCGCGATAGGCTGAGCCCACTGACCTTGTGGATGCATGAGGTCTGCTGAGGAAGGGCCGAAGGCCGTTGAGCTCGCCACTATTATTGGTCTTCGCGATCAATATCAACTGACCTTCGAGTCGACGAAGCCTTTGCTCTGCTCCGTGGACGCGTAAGCGCGTTGCCTTCATTAAAAGGCTATCAAAAGACTTAAGGATTTATGGAATGGAGATTTATCGTGAGTTATTGAAACCCCTATTTACTCCTATCGCCAGTCCTCGTGAATGCTATAAATGAATCTCCTTCTGTTCAATTCGTCTACCTTCTTCAAGAGTTCCTCTTTTGTTATGAGGCCCTTCTCCTCAAGTAGCCTAGCTAGGCTCCATATTATAATCTCTTGGTACTCGATGGTCGAGATCAAGGAGTCTATGACGTTCATTATTACGTCTAAACCTTGACCCGAGGCTATGGTTTGGATGAGCTCCTCGATTTCGTCGTCTAAGCCCCCATCGTTGAACACCCTCTGCGACGCCAAATCGTCTGGAGCTAACGGCATCTTCCTCGGCGGGGATGCCCTAGGCAATACTCTCACGTCCAGCCAGTCTCTGCCTCCCACTTCGTGGTTGAGCTATTTAAACTAGCCCCCAGCCCTTCGCTTGAGCCTCCCGGCCCTCTTTCGGGGGGGCCTGACCCTCAGCACTCTTACGCCCACGACATCAGATCCGCTCACCACGTGGAGCTTCACCTTCTTCAGGCCAAGCTTTTTGGCTATCACCTTTAGGGCTTTGTTGAGGTCGTCGACGGTAGCCCCAGCCGCGTGCTTGTGGCCGCCCCCGCCGAGCTTGGCCGCTATCTTCGAGCAGTCCACGTCCGAGTCCTCCCTAGAGCCCAAGTGCACCTTGTACTTCCCGTCCTTGGGCGTGATGACGCACGTCACCTTCGCCCCCCTCTTCTCGAGAGTTATCATGAGGTTTCTCGGCGAGACGGCCTCCTCGTCCTCCAGCTCTATGAAGACGCTATCCTCTATGGGTATTTTATCGGCCAGTTGCTTGGTCCTCGCCCTCCTCTCCCTATTTCGAACGACCCACTCCTGGACCTCGGATAGCTTGAGGGCCTCCAAGCCGAGTTCGCTTAAGAGCTTGGCCAACTTAGCTCTCTTGCTCCTAGGAGCTCCCTTCACGGCGTCGTTGAGGTCCCAGGCCTCGTCGCTAATTATGTTGGCGGTGTCGCACTCGTTGGCTAGCTCGACGAGCTTCTGCGCTACGGGGTCTCCCTCAAGCTTAAATGCCCTCAAGGCCAGGGCCGCCGCCGACGGCGATCCGGGGTCGTGGTGCACTTCCTTCGCCCTTGGGCTCGGCTTGTTGGTCTTATGGTGGTCTATGAAGACTTGAGCCTTAGGCGGACAGGGGAGGTCTAGGACGAAGTCCCACTTGAACAGGTTTATCCAACCCCCCTTCTGGATCTCGTAGGGCTCGGCTAAGAGGACGAACCCATCTCCCCCGACGTGCTTGAGGAAGAGGGCGGCGCACACTATCCCGTCGGCGTCGCTCGAATGGCTTAGACAAGTCTTCTTGAGCCTCAGCTTAGCCCATAGTAGTGCTAGTAAGTCGGTTATGGGTGGCATGCTACTTACTGTCCCTCAGCCCTCGCTCCTTGCTTCTTCTCCTTAAGCTTTCTGAAGATCAAGGCCTTGTTTATCGCTTCGACGAACGCCGTGACCGAGGCTATCACTATGTCTTTGTCCACGGCCCTCGCCTTAAAGGTGGAGCCCTCTGGGTCCCTTATGGCTATCTCCACGCTCGCCAAGCTGTCTGTCCCTCCTGTTATGGCCTCTAGCCTGAACTCCCTCAGCGTGTACTGGCCTATGGCTCCGAGGGCCCTCTCTATCGCCTTGGCCGAGGCGTCGACGGGGCCCACGCCCACCGACGCCGCCCTGATGTCCTTGTCGTATACCCCTAACAAGACGGAGGCCGTCGGGGTTATGGTGTTGCCCGTCACGACTACGAGCTCCTTGAGTACTACGGGCTTCTCGAACTCTGGTATACCGCCTATGATTGACTCAGCTATTGCTATGACGTCCTCCTCCATGACCGCCTTTTTCTGTTCCCCGAGCTCCTTGACCTTCTCAGCTATCTTGACCAATTGTTCTTCGGTAGCTCGAATGCCGAACTGTTCCAAGAGCGCCTTCACGCCGTGCTTGCCAGTGTGCTTTCCGAAGACTATCCTCCTAGTCTGGCCCACATACTCCGGCGGGAAGGGCTCGTAGGTTATGGGCTCCTCTATGACGCCGTGGACGTGTATCCCGGATCTGTGCGCGAAGGCGTTCCTCCCGACTATCGGGTAGTTCGGCGGATTGTAGACCAAGCTGTACTTCTCGACCAGCCTGCAGGTCTCCGTCAAGTACTCCTTCCTTATCTTGGTCTTGACCCCGTACAGGGCCTCGAGGGCGACGACTACCACCTCGAGGGCCGCGTGCCCCGCTCTCTCG
>CAZLVJ010000022.1:2785-13972 GCA_964562935.1 uncultured Nitrososphaerota archaeon | reverse complement strand
GTAAGGGCTCCTCTCCTGCCTAGGCCCGTAGACGTTGAAGAGCCTCAGGACGACCACGTCGAGTCCGTAAACTTTGTGATACACCGTACAGTAGTGCTCTGCGGCAAGCTTGCTAGCGCCGTAAGGCGATAGAGGCCTAGTCGGATGCTCCTCGTCCACGGGTAGCTTAACGGGCTCTCCATAGACTGCGCAAGAGGAGGTGAAGACGAGCCTATCGACGTCCACTCTACGGCTTTCTTCCAGTAAGTTTAGAGTCCCGACAACGTTGACGTCGTTGACTAAGTCGGGCCTTCTGACAGACAGGTCCACGCTCGCCACGGCCGCCAAGTGGAAGACGAAATCAACGTCCCTGAGAGCCCTCCTTACGACGCCCCTAACTCTCACGTCCCCTCTAATAAAGTGAAACTTCGGATCCTCCATGTGTGCCTTGACGTTGTCTAGAGAGCCTGAGCTCAAGTTATCTAAAACGACTACTTCAAAGCCTTCTTTTATGAGCCTGTCCACTAAATGGCTACCTATGAAGCCCGCCCCTCCGGTTACCAGTGCCTTAGACAACGCCAACACCCCAAGGTCAAAGCATAGCCCTTAAGCGTCTACGTCTACGATATGACAAAGGCTTTTATGCTTAACGCAACGTCGGCCTCGAAAATGCCTAAAGCCAACAACGGTTATCTCACCAAAGGTCTTCTCGGGGACTCGATAGTACAAGTAGCTTCCTTTTCCTTTTCAAGAGCTCAGAGAATTAAATCGTCGTCTCCACGCAAAACTGCGTTCTTAAGACGTGACGCCGAGTCATCCTACAAGTTAAAAGGCCGTGCAATTAATTGCAAAGATGATTATTCAATGTCTAAACGTGGACGACAAAACAACTCCCCCAAGGATCGAGCAATAAAACTTATAAAAACAACTACCATTATTCCTCATGTGGGGGGATTATTTTGGCTGAGAGGATAAAGAGAGTAGCGGTCATTGGAGCAGGGGCCATGGGGCACGGCATAGCGCAAGTTTTCGCAATGGCCGGCTACGAGGTCAACATGCTGGACATAAAGGACGAGATCCTCAAGAGCGCTATGGAGAAGATCAAGTGGAGCCTCAACAAGTTCGCAGAGAAGAGGCGCATAAGGCCAGAGGACGTGGACAGGGTCCTCGCTAGGATAAATACCACAACGAGCTATGAGGTGGCCGCCAAAGATATTGATTTGGCAATCGAGTGTGTTCCTGAAAACATGGACCTCAAGAAGAAGGTCTTCTCTCAGCTTGATCAGCTAGCCCCTCCACACGCAATTCTGACTTCGAACACCTCAACCCTCAGCATAACTGAGATGGCGAGTGCGACGAATAGGCCTGACAAAGTGGCTGGGCTACACTTCTTCAACCCGCCTCAGATGATGCTATTAGTTGAGGTAATAAAGGGCGAGAAGACGAGCGACGAGACCGTGAACGCGCTGGTAAACGTGTGCAAGAAAGTAGGGAAGACTCCGATAATCGTCAAGAAAGACGTGAGGGGCTTCGTGGTCAATAGAGTGCTGGGCATTGTGTTCGTCGAGGCTTTCTGGGCGCTCTATCGCGGAGAGGCAACGAAAGAGGCCATCGATGCTTCAGTTAAGTACGAGGGAGGCTTCCCCATGGGCTGGTTCGAGCTCGCGGACTTCGTAGGCTTGGACATAGTCGTTGAGACTGGTAGGGTCATGTACGAGGCCTACGGTGATCGCTTCAAGCCATGCCCAGAGGTCATCGAGCCTCTCGTAAGGTCCGGCAAGTTGGGTCAGAAGACTGGGGCTGGCTTCTATGACTGGTCCAAGGGGAGGCCAGCCATACCGTTCGCTCTGGCAGGTCAATACGACGTCGACAGGTCTTGGGCCGTCGCGGTCAATGAGGCGGCTTGGCTAGTTTATGAGGATGTGGCGACTCCGGCCGACATAGACACTGGGATGAAGCTGGGGACTGGCTGGCCATCGGGCCCATGCGAGTACGCCGACAAGAAGGGCATAGACGTAATATATGACAAGCTAAAGTCCCTCTACGACAAGTACAAGGTGGAGTTCTATAAGCCCTGCCCGTTGCTGGAGGACTACGTTAAGAGGGGCTGGCTCGGGAAGAAGACCAAGAGGGGCTTCTACACTTACTAACACTAACTCTACAACATTTTTTAAGTCTTCTTATCAAATCTAAGTGAGTGGAGGTTGAGTGGAGGTAAACTCTATGGTAAGCTTCCAGTTGACTGAAGAACAGCTCGAGATAAAGAGAGCTGTTAGGGAGTTCTGCGAGAAGGAGTTTAAGCCGGAGCTAGCGCTAGAGCTCGACAAGAAGGAGGAGTTTCCATTAGAGCTTTACAAGAAGGCCGCTCAGCTTGGCTTTACATGCATAGCTTTCCCACCCGAGTACGGCGGGCAGGGGTATGGAACTCTGGAGGCGTGCCTCGTCATAGAGGAGATGTGCAGAGCTGACTCATCGCTGGGAGTAGCTATAATGGCAGGGGTCTTTGGTAGCGACCTAATCTTAGAGTATGGGACTGAGGAACAGAAGGAGAAGTACTTACCCAAGCTCTGCAGGGGCGATTACATATCTGCAGCGGCCTTTACAGAGCCTAACCACGGAAGCGACATAACCAGGCTAGACACCGTAGCTACTAAATATGGAGATGAATGGTGGATTAACGGGACTAAGACCTTCATAACAAATGCCCCAATAGCGGACTTCATAATAGTCTTAGCCCAGACGGACACGAAGGTCAGGCCAACCTACAGAGGTCAGACGCTTTTTGTGATCGACAAAGGGACGCCCGGGCTGGAGGTGACAAAGCTCCACAACAAGATGGGAATAAGGTGCTCAGTAACTGGCGAGGTCAAGCTGGACAACGTTAAGGTGACCGACTGGAACATAGTGGGCCAGCTAAACAGAGGCTTCTATCACACGATAGAGTTCCTAGACGCATCTAGGGTCGCTGTTGCAGCTCAAGCCGTGGGCATGGCGCAGGGGGCATGGGAGATAGCCTTCAAGTACGCGAAGCAGAGGACGACCTTCGGAGTACCAATACTTCAGCACCAGCTAATAGGCTGTAGGCTGGCCGAGCTGGCTACGAAGATAGAGGCCGCTAGGCTCTTGACTTATAAGGCCGCTTGGTATGTAGACAAAGTGCGTGAGCAGGTGAAGAAGAGCGGTGAGAGGAAGATTGATCCTGCTATGCCGCTAATGACCTCTATGGCTAAGCTTTATGCGAGCAGAGTCGCGGTAGAAGCCACGGACTTTGCCATCCAGACCCTAGGTGGGTACGGCTACATGGGCGAGTACCGCGTAGAGAAGTTCCATAGAGATGCCAAGATAACGGAAATATACGAAGGCACGAGCGAAATCCAGTTGCTCACGATTCTACAGTATTTGGCGAGGCTCTACTAGGGGCCTCCAAAAGTTTTTTAGCTTTTTACATTATCTTTTCTTTGAACACTAAGCTTGGTGAATCGTATGAGTAAGGCTTATGAGACCATAAAGCTTGAGAGAGACGAAGACATTCTGTGGATAACCCTAAACCGCCCTCACAGGCTCAACGCCTTTAACGAGGTGATGATGGAGGAGCTCTACGACGCCCTAATGACCGCTGAGAGGGACCCCTCGATAAGGTGCGTAGTGATTACTGGCGAGGGGGACAGGGCCTTTAGCGCTGGAGCCGACATAACCGCCTTCCCCAAAGCTACCCCAGTCACAGCTGAAGCCTTCTCGAGGTACGGCCAAGAGGTCTTCAGCTTCATAGAGAAGATGAGCAAGCCAGTTATAGCTGCAATAAACGGCTTCGCCCTAGGAGGCGGTCTAGAACTCGCCCTCGCATGCGACTTCAGGATAGCTGCGGAGCACGCAGAGTTCGGGCAACCCGAAATAAACTTGGGCCTCATACCGGGTTGGGGCGGGACTCAGAGGCTTACGAGGATTGTCGGCATAGCAAAGGCCAAGCAATTAGTCATGCTCGGAGAGAGGATCACCGCCGAGGAGGCCTTAAAGATAGGCTTGGTACACAAGATCGTACCGTACGACGATTTAAGAGATGAGGCCCGTAAGCTGGCCAAGAAGCTCTGCGAGCTCCCGCCTATAGCAGTGAGGTACGCCAAGCTCGCCATAAACTTCGGGTCTCAGGCGCCCCTGGAGGCAGGGTTGCGCATTGAATCGGCCTTCATGGGCTTGACGTTCTCGACAGAGGACTTGAAAGAGGGCGTAGAAGCCTTCATGATGAGGAGGAAGCCTCAGTTCAAGGGAAGGTAGAAAGGAAGGGTAGAGGGTCTTGAGGAAAGTAGCAGTCATCGGCGTTGGGTGTGCGAAGTACGGCGTCAGGAACGACGTCAACGTGGCGGAGTTAGCCTTCGAAGCCTTCAAGCCAGCAGTGGAGGAGGCAGGGATATCACCTAAGGACATAGAGTTCGTCGCGTTAGGTAGCGCTGGGGCTGGTGCATGGTACGAAGAGAACCTTCCGGCCGTCGTTGTCGGGGAGTACTGCGGCTTGACTGGCGCAGGTCTTGCGCGTTGCGAGGCTGCCTGCGCAACTGGAAGCGCTGCCTTTGCAATGGCCTATTGGGCCGTGGCGAGCGGCCAAGCAGACATAGCACTGGCTCTAGGCGTTGAGAAGATGAGGCAAGTGGACACGCCAACGATGGTCGAGTTCATTGGGCGATCGGGTTACTACCTATGGGAGTTCCACTACTTCGGCCTGACGTTCCCCGGCTATTACGCCATACACGCCACGGCTCACATGGCGAGGTACGGTACGACGGAGGAGGACTTGGCCTTAGTCGCGGTCAAGAACCACAAGTATGCCTCAATGAACCCAGTAGCTCACCTTAGAAACAGAATAACGGTCGAAGAGGCACTGAGGTCCCCAGTAATCGCTTGGCCGTTGAAGCTGTTCGACTGTTGCCCGATAACCGACGGTGCCGCTGCGGCCATCTTAGCCTCCGAAGAAAAGGTCAAACAACTCAAGGTCGAAACTCCGGTATGGGTTGCGGGCTTAGGGTACTCCTCCGGAACAGCCAATCTCAGCAAGAGAAGGGACTACGTGGGGCTAGAGTCGACAGTAAAGGCGGCCCAACAAGCTTACAAGATGGCTGAAGTCACGCCGGACCAAATAGAGCTGGCACTAGTCCACGACTGCTTTACGATAGCCGAGATAATGGCCTACGAGGATCTCGGGTTCTGCAAGAAGGGCGAAGGGGCCAAGCTTATTCGAGAGGGACAGACGGAGATAGGCGGGAAGATCCCGGTAAATGTTGACGGCGGCTTGAAGGCCAAAGGCCATCCAATAGGCGCAACAGGCGTTGGCATGATCTATGAGCTTGTGAAACAATTAAGAGGAGAAGCTAAAGAGCCTAGCAGACAAGTAACATTCAAGAACTACATAGCCCTAGCCCACAACGTCGGCGGCACTGGTCATTACTGCTACGTCACGATATTGAAGAGGTGAAGGTCCTTGTCCTCGCTCCCGACCATAAAGACCAGGCCTATAACAGTCTCACAGGACGTTCCAATAAGCAAGACGCTGCCTTTCTGGGAAGGCCTCAAGCAGGGGAAGGTCTTGGCAACAAAATGCAAGAAGTGCGGCAAGGTGTACTTCCCCCCAGCCGCGGACTGCGGGGAGTGCCTGTCGTCAGACATGGAGTGGATCGAGTTAAGCAACGAAGCCACTATCGAGGCCTTCACTCACGTAGTGGTGAGGCCTCTGACGTTTCAGGACGAAAAGCCCTACACTGTGGCGATCGGCAGGCTGAAAGAGGGTGTGCGAATATTGGCATGGCTTGTGGGCTTCAAGCCGTCTGAGATCAAAGTAGGCATGTCAGCCAAGCTAACCGTCATAGAGAAAGACGGGAACCCGATCTACGTCTTCACGAGGCCCGAGCAATCTTGAGGCCGTCCATCTCGTGAATTTTTAAAATAACCTTTTTTCAATGAGAGTTCTGATAACCGAGGGACCTGCGACCTCAACTACTCTGGAGAGGACTTGATACGAGGTATATGAAATCTTTGACATTAATAAGCCGTAGACCTCTCTGAGGTCTCTCGCCTTGTTTGTCGTCAAGACTCCACTAATTGGTTTGGTTGATCACGTCAACACGTACGTGATGAAGGCAAATGACGAAGACATAGTGATAGACGCAGGGCCGGACCTCTTCTTAAGCATCATGGCATTGCGTAAGAACATGAAGAAATTGAACGTAAGGCTCGATAGGGGTCTGTTCATCGCAACACATGCGCATAGAGACCACATCGGCGCAACGCAAAAGCTCGCGGCGACCTCTAAAGTCTACATAGGCTACAACGAGCTGAGGAAGTTGGCGTCTGATGAAGGCCAAGCAAGAGAAGTGCTGGCCTTCGCTGTAGAAAACGGCTTTCCAAAACACTTGGCCAAAGGCATCATCAGGTTGATGTTGGAAGTTCGATTAAAGAACTCGCTGGAGCTAGTGCCCTTAAGGGATGGAGACGTCTTGGAGCTCGGTCATTACAAGCTCAAGTGTGTCGAGACGCCAGGCCATACACATGGACATGTCTGCCTTTACGATCAAGATAAAAGGGTCCTATTTAGTGGAGATCACGTTTTAAGAGACATAACTCCAAACATATCATCATGGAGCTATGAAGAGGACTCTTTAAGCGCGTATCTCTTAAGCCTCAAGAGATTACGTGATCTCGACCCCATTATTGTGCTCCCAGGACACGGCAGACCCCTCAAAGACCTTAAGAAGAGGGTGCAGGAGCTCGTCAACCACCATGAGGAAAGGCTTCTCGAAATCATAGAGATACTGAAAGTCCGGAGCGGTGACGCGTATTGGATCTCATCAAAAGTGAAATGGAAAACGCAACATCCCTCTTGGAGGTACACGTCAATCCTTTACAAGTGGCTTACTTTTGGAGAGACCCTAGCCCATTTAAACTTCTTAGCTAAGCTCGGAGTCGTAGACAGGAAGGTGGTAAAGGGCAAGACTATTTATCAGATCGTGGACGTCGATGCGACCGAAGTAGTGAAGAAAGTCGTTGCGAGCTTGTTCTTCTCGACTCCCTAGGGTAGCGGGTACCCCCCTTCTCAATGGACGTCTTTAAATAAGCAGTCCCGTAGAGCGCGACCTCTAAGACCTCCAAGGGCCCAGCTAATGAAGACTTATAAAATGGCCTCGTGCGAGACTATATCGGCCTCAAAGACTTATAAGGGCGATGAGGAATGAACATAATAGTTTGCGTCAAGCACGTCCCGAAGTGTGCTGAGGCTGAAGTGAGGATAGACTCCACGGGGAAGGACATCGAGAAGCAAGGATTGGTCTACGACATCAATGAGTGGGACGACTATGCAGTCGAAGAGGCCGTGCGCATAAAGGAGAAGTTCGGCGGCACCGTGACGGTCATAACCGTGGGCCCGGAGGAGTCTAACAGCACTTTGCGGAAGTGCCTAGCACGTGGAGCCGATCACGCGATACGGATTTACGACCCCAAGCTCGCTGGCTCGGACCCCTACGTCGTAGCCAAGGCCCTCTCCAAGGTCATAAAGAATATGCAATTTGACATCATTTTGACGGGGGTCCAAGCGGAGGACGATGGGAGCGCTGTCGTGGGCCCTGCGCTGGCAGAGCTTCTCAACATCCCGCACGCGACTATGGTTAAGAAGCTTGAGCTCAAGGATAAGAGCACGGCCGTAGTACATCGAGAGCTCGAGGGAGGCTTGATGGAGGTCGTGGAAGTGAAGCTTCCGGCACTCTTCGCGGTCCAAACGGGCATAAACGAGCCGAGGTACGTCTCGATACTTGGGATACGCAGAGCCATGCAGAAAGAGATAAAGGTCTTGGGCCTCAAGGACATAGGCTTAGATGAGAGCGAAGTCGGCATCGCAGGGTCCTGGACGGTGATAGACAAGCTCTTCGTACCGCCCGCGGAGAAGGTCTGCCAGTTCCTAAAAGGTAGCCCAGAGGAGGTCGCTCTAAAGATCTTGGAGATATTAAGGTCGAGGGGGCTGTTCTAGATGGCTGGCATACTAGTCTTGGCCGAGCACAGGCAACAGCAATTGAGGGACGTCACATTTGAGATGTTGTCCAAGGGCAGAGAGCTAGCTGACAAGCTGAACACCACTTTGTCAGGGGTGATACTCGGTAAGAACATAAAGGAGCTAGCAAAGCCTCTGGCCGAGTACGCAGACAAGGTCTTCGTTGTAGAGCACGACGCCCTCGAGAACTTCGTCTCTGATCACTATCAGAGCACCCTCGCGCAACTGATTAAGCAGGAAGACCCCCTGCTGACGATGATAGGTCACTCGTCGATAGGCATGGAGCTGGCCCCGAGGCTCGCGGCGGCCCTAAACATCCCGCTGGCAACCGACTGCATAGGCATCGAGTTCGAAGGCGACACCCTCGTGGTCACGCGCCAGATATACGGCGGGAAGATAAACGCCAGGGTCATAGTCAAGAAGTCAAAGAACTACATGGTGACGGTTCGCCAAGCCGCCTTTAAAGCCCAAAAGCCGTCGCGCCCGATAAACGGTCAGCTAGTGGAATTCCCCTACCAGCCTCCGATGGAGGTCAAGAAGCGCTTCGTAGAGCTCGTGACTCCGCCGCCCGGTGCAGTCGACATCACAGCGGCCCCCCTCGTGATAGGTATAGGCAGAGGCATAAAGGACAAGAGCAACATACCGACAGTTGAGGAGCTGGCTCAGATGCTCAGCGCCGTGGTCGGCTGCTCGCGACCAATAGTCGACAAGGGCTGGATGCCCTCGGACAGGCAGATAGGCCAATCGGGCAAGTCCATCAAGCCCAAGGTGTACTTAGCCCTCGGCATAAGCGGCGCCTTCCAACACCTAGTTGGGATTAAGGGCGCTGAGCTCGTGATAGCGGTGAACAAGGACCCCAACGCGCCGATCTTCGGCCATGCCGACTTCGGAGTTGTCGAGGACCTTTTCAAGATAGTGCCAGCATTGAAGAAGAAGATCGTCGAGTTGCGTGGAGGCAGGACATAAACCGTAGACCCTTAAGAGCTCACACTTTTTTACAACCTTTTTTACAACTAGATTTTTTACAGCCAAAGACCTCGACTTTCGCGGCGAGGTTTCAAGAGGCCCGCTCGCACGCTATAGAGCAGAGGCCAGCAACTCAGCTACGTCCATTACTTGAATCTTCTCTTCGTTGCCAGTGGTCTTGACGGCGTCCTCCATCGTGAGCATGCAGAACGGGCAGGCAACGGCTATGACGTCGGCCCCCACCTCTACGGCCTCCTTGACGCGGAACTCCGCGAGGCGGGGCCCTGGGACGTCGATCCACATCCTCCCTCCGCCCCCCTCGCAACACAGGCTCCTGTTCCTAGACCTATCGAACTCTAGGAGCGTGACCCCCTTTATGTTCTCGATGACTTTTCTCGGCTCGTCAAACACCTTGTTTCGCTTGCCGAGGTAGCAGGGGTCGTGGTAAATGACCTTCTTCTCCACCTTTTTGGACGGAACAAGCCTTCCCTCGTCGATCAACATCGCTAGGAATTGGCTGTGGTGCCACACCTCGAGGTCCGATCGAGGGTACTTGTTCTTGAATACGTCGAAGCCGTGAGGGCAGTTAGTCACAATTTTCTTGATGTTGTATTCACTAAACAACTTCATGTTCTCCTCCACGAGGAGCTCAAAGAGCCCTCTCTCGCCTATGTGATACGCCTCGCTCCCGCAACAGTTCTCCTCCTCGCCTAGCGTCCCGAAGTCCACGCCCGCAACCTTAAAGCACTTCACCAAGCTCTTAGCGATGCTCTGAACCCTTGGGTCGTAAGAAGTAGTACACCCGACGAAGTACAGGACCTCGGTCCCTTGAGAGACGTGCTTTACGTCTAAGTCGCGGGCCCAGTCAACTCGCTTTCCACGGGCCCTCCCCCAAGGATTCCCATTTAAGTACACGCTCTCGAGGGCATCCCTAATGGTTGGAGCGACCTCCCCCTTCTCGACGACTACGCTCCTGACGTCGACTAAGAACTCGTAGGGCTTTAATTGCTTTGGACAACGAGAGGCGCAAGTAGCGCACGTGGTGCAACCCCAAAGCTCGTTTTGAGGGCGGATTTCGAACTTTCCCAAAACGGCGGCCCAGCGCATGTACTTCCTAATATTAAGGGGCGCTTTGATGGTTATCGGACAACTGCCCGTGCAAACTCCGCATTGAATGCACTGCAAGAGGTTGTTCTTCTGCACGATCTCTTGAAGACTTAGGCTCATCGCTAAGCTACCTCAACGTGATCAAGGACCTAAAGTAGAGGAGGAGGCGATGAATTAAAAAACTTTCCCTCGTGACCTCAACAGGCTAGGGGACCTAAAATTTAAAACGGACTCCACTTGGAAGTCTTTAACGCTTCAAGTGATAGCCTGGAGGAGAAAGCTCGATGGCGCATGCCCTAGAGCCCGTCAAGGAGGAACCCGTGGGAGAGGCCTTAGTCGTTGGGGGCGGCATCGCAGGGATAACCGCAGCTCTAGAGCTCGCAAACATGGGCGTCAGGGTGCACCTCGTTGAGAAGAGGCCCGCGATTGGCGGAAACATGGCCAAGCTCACGAAGGTGTTCCCGACGCTCGACGACGCCCAGAGCCTCCTAAAGCCTAGGATGGACGCCGTCTGGGGGCATCCAAACATAGACTTGCTGACCCTTGCCGAGGTGCAAGAGGTTAGCGGCCAAGCTGGCAATCACAGGGTCCGAGTGTACGTGAAGCCGAGGGGGGTTGACGTGAAGAAGTGCACGGCGTGTGGCATGTGCGCAAAGGCGTGCCCGGTGGAGGTCCCGGACGAGTTTAATGAGGGCCTCTCGACTAGGAAGGCCATATACTTACCGTATCCAGAAGCGATACCTCCGGCCTACGTCGTAGACTTCAGCGCTTGCACTATGTGCGGAGAGTGCGAGAAGGTCTGTCCGACGAAGGCCATAAACCTGAAGGACGCTGGCAAGACCATCGACCTCAACGTCGGCGCGGTAATACTAGCGCTGGGCTACGACCTCTACGACGCGAAGAAGCTCGAGAACTACGGATACGGCATCTACAAGGACGTGATAACGATGATGGCCTTAGAGAGGATGATATCGAAGAACGGGCCGACCGGCGGGCAGTTAAAGAAGGCCGATGGGGGCGAGGTGCGCAAGATAGCGCTGGCGCTGTGCGCTGGGTCGAGGGACAAGAACCACGTGCCCTACTGCAGTAGGATATGTTGCATGTACTCC
>CAZLVJ010000022.1:0-2739 GCA_964562935.1 uncultured Nitrososphaerota archaeon | reverse complement strand
ACGCGGCAGGGTGGCCGAGATATACAAGGGCAAAAACGGTAGGCTGGTGGTCCGAGCCGAGGACACGCTCACCGGCGAGGTCAGGGAGGAGGAGTACGACATAGTGGCTCTGGCAGTGCCGATAGTCCCGCCGCGCGATTTGAAGGAGCTCGCGGAGAAGATGAAGCTACCAGTGGACGAATACGGCTTCGTCGTGGAGAAGCATCAAAAAGTGGACCCCGTCGAATCGCAGGTTCCCGGGATATTCGTCTGCGGCTGCGTCCTCGGCCCTAAGGACATAAGGGACACGGTGGCAGAGGCCCTCGGCGCGGTCGCGAAGGCGGCGACCCTCTTGAAGAGCGGGGCAACGAGCTCGAGCCCCCAACTCTACTAAGCGTGGAGACACGAAACAAAAGGCGCGACTAATGAATCGGCCAGCAAATCGACGAGCTACTTGGTACCCCTTTATCATGCCCTCTCTCGCGTCCAGATACGCATCCTAGGCCAAGCAACATTTGCGACGTCGACTTTGACGTTGTAGGACCCGGAGGGCATAAGGAGTAAATACCCTTGGCCCTCAGGCTGAAGCTTGTGCATTGAGCATTAGCATGTAAATGACGCTCGAGAGGTACATTGGGTGGTTACAAGGCGCTTGAAGTTATTACTTAAGGTTGTGCGAATTAATGGTGCCGGGGGCGGGAGTTTCGGGGGCTTGCCCCTTCGAACCCGCGATAACCGGACTCCACCTGGCCTCACGCTTTGAGATTATGAGTCCGGCGCCCTAGGCCCCTAGGCGACCCCGGCACCAAGTTAATCTAAGGCCTCAACCCTTTAAAGCTTATCGAGCGTAATCCATCCTCAGCTCCTCACGAGGACCTCGACGCCCTCAGGCCCTCCAACGTAGACCACGTCTGCTATGTTGCAGAAGAGGCCTACCTCGACCACGCCTGGTATCCTCTTGATCATCAACTCCAGTTCTTCTGGGTCGTCTAGGGGTTTAAAGCGTACGTCGATTATGAAGTTCCCGTTGTCCGTCACTAACGGTCCGTCTTTAAACCTTCCAGCTCCTCTGAGCTCGGCCTCTCCTCCGAGCTCCGCGAGCCTTCTCATGACGTACTTGTAGGCGAAGGGCAAGACCTCGACGGGGATGGGCTTGGTTGAACACAACTTCTCAACAAGCTTGTCGTAGCTCACCACGTACACCCTCCTCAAAGCCATGCACGCGACGACCTTCTCCCTCGCTAAAGCGGCTCCTCTGCCCTTGATCATGTTGAGCCTCCTATCGACTTCGTCTGCACCGTCGACGACCAAGTCGATCCTGTCTACGAGCTCCGTGGGCACGACTTCGAGGCCGTACTTTACGGCCATCTGTATAGAGTGATAAGACGTCGGAACGACCTTGACCTTCGTCCCCTTCTTGACCTCTTGGCTCAGGAGTGCCGCGAAGTGCTCCACGGTAGAGCCAGTTCCAAGCCCTAACACCATTCCATCGCGCACTTCGCGCAGGGCAGCCTTGGCAGCTGTCTCCTTAAACTCCTCAACGCCCATCAATCAACCCCTCCCGCTCTAACAAGTAGGCCCTTTGACTTTAAATTGTTTTGACGCACCGTCCTCTATACGCCGGTTTGCCTATCGAATTCGTGAGTTAAGGTCTTGGAAAGGCATTTCTCAAGCCCCTCAAAAGCTCTTTTTTTCTAAAAGGCATCATACGTAGAAGTGGGGGATAGAGGTGTCTCAATTACAGTTCCAGGCGATAATCTATGAGAAGAAGAACAACGTGGCTTGGATAACCCTAAACAGGCCCGACAAACTCAACGCCCAAAACGCGCAGATGAGGGCCGAGCTGATACAGGCCCTTCAAGATGCCGCAAAGGACGACAACGTTCGGGTCATAGTGATAACCGGCGCGGGCCGAGCTTTTAGCGCTGGAGCGGACATAAGTGAGTTCCCGGTGCTCACGCCCGCAGACCTAGTAAAGCGGGCCGAGCTGATACGCCCCTACGAGCTCATCCGTAGCATACCGAAGCCAGTAATAGCAGCGGTCAACGGCTTGGCCCTTGGCGGCGGTTGCGAGTTGGCGCTGGCGTGCGACATAGTCATAGCCTCGGAGGACGCCCAGTTTGGGCAACCGGAGGTAAGGGTCGGCGTCATACCGGGCGGCGGGGGCACTCAGGTATTGCCGAGGCTTGTGGGTGAGAAGATAGCTAAAGAGATGATTTTCACCGGGAAGTTCATATCGGCTCAAGAGGCCCATAGACTTGGGATGGTGAACAGAGTAGTCCCGAAAGAGAAGCTGATGGAGGAGGTAAATAACCTAGTCAACGAGCTGTTGAAACAGAGCCCCATAATACTGGCCTTTGCCAAAATGGCCATAAACAGGGCCTTGGAGACGACGCTGAGTGAGGGCATGAGAGTCGAGGCGGACCTCTTTAGGCTCTGCTTCAGCACTGAGGACCAAAAAGAGCTGTCTAAGGCCTTCCTAGAGAAGAGGTCGCCAGTAGTAAAGGGAAGGTAGCGGTCGTCCCCTGGGCCCCTCACTCCTTCTTTTCCTTCTTTTAGGACAGAAATTATTGGAGGGAAGAGGAGAGGTATCGGATTGAGTTAGGCGCCTACACTCTCTCAATTATTGTCGCTATCCCCTGACCTCCGCCGATGCAGGCTGTAGCCAACCCGTACCTTCCACCTTCAAGCTCCAATATCCTCGCTAGGGTCCCAACGAGCCTCGCTCCAGTCGCTCCAAGCGGGTGGCCTATCGCTATC
>CAZLVJ010000021.1:0-14191 GCA_964562935.1 uncultured Nitrososphaerota archaeon | reverse complement strand
CCCCAAGTCTGTGAGGCTGTAGGCGCCGACGTTCTCGGCCATCAACAGAGTCTGGGCCATTCCCTGACAGCTCTTCAAGTACCAAGGCCTTCCCTCCGGGCTCAGCCCCGCCAGCCTCCACAGTTGTAGCTCCCTGACGTTGGTGCCCGACATGTCCCCCCTGCTCACGAATTTCGCTATCCCTTTCTCGCCCGCGAGGTATATCTTCTCGAAGGCCTCGACCGCGCTCGAGGCATTTCTGACGCCTGCGGGGTCGTCGGATGGGCCCACGATCACGAACTCGTTGTACGCGAACACGGCGAGTTGCTCCACCTTGCCCTGCTCCACGTATTGGAGCTCGAGGGACGGGGCGTGGACGAAGGCTATGTAAGCCGAGCCGTCAGCTAGGACCCTCAGGGCCTCGCCCGAGCCCTTGACCAAGACCTTGAACTCTATGTCGATGCCCGCTGCGTTCTTGAAGTCGCTGAGCAAATCGCCCAGCACTCCGAGCTGGTAGAGAGAAGTCGTAGTGGACACGACTATCGAACATCGGCTCTCGACGCCTCCACAGATGCAGGACGCGACCGCGACTGTTGTCGCAACGGCGAGGAGCAAACCCACAGTCTTGCTATTCACGAATTGTCGACCCCATCGTTATCGTGCGCGTCACAACAAGGGGAGTCAGATAAGGAAACTTAATAAACCTTAAAGTCGCTAGGTACCCGCTAACGTGAAGAAAGACCTTTTTAGCCGTGCTGGCATGAAAAGTTGAGTGAAGGGACTTCGAGGACAAGCTAGCGTAGGGAATTTAGATGAAGGTGGAACTTGTTTTTGGCGATGAATGGATAAGCGTGGATTTGCCAGACGCAGCGCGTCTCGTCAGGCCAGTCTCCGGCGTCCCGCTCAAGCCCGTCGAAGATTCGGGCTCGGCCATTTGGGAGGCTTTGAGAAAGCCCCTTGAAGCAAAGCCCTTGCGTGAGTTAGTCAAGCCTTCTTGGAAAATTACGATAGCCTTTGACGATCCGACGGTCCCGTGCTACGCGCCCGTGTGGGAGACCGCCATCACGATAATATTAGAAGAGCTGAGAAAGGCCGGCGTAAGCAAAAGCCAGATCACGTTGTTGTGAGCCACGGGCTTACACCGCAAGTTCCGCCTTTCAGAGCTTGAGGCGATACTGGGGAGCTCGTGCCTCCCCAGGATCTCGGCGGCAACACTGGCTCACGTTGTCTAAGGGAGATCCTCCGAGCTCCTCTGGTATGTTCATCCCGGTCAAGCCAGTTCGACTCAACTTCTCCAGCAAGGCTCGAGGGAAGGCCCTCTCCTTGATCCAATCACAGATGCGTGGGTCGATCTCCTTCTTGCAAAACTCTTCGATGGAAGCCCTCAACAGCTCCTGCTCCTTGGAAAACGAGAAGTCCATAAGCCTTCTCCTAGACGCCATAAGCGGTCGCTGAAGATATAAGAATTCTCCCATAAGCAACGAGGCCTTGAAAGGAGATCTGCCCTCAAATCCGAAGGCCTAAGCGATAATGCGTGACGCCACGAACTCAGCGTAGAGCTCCGCACAAGGCCCTTCAAGCCATCTCGATGAAGTGTGCCCTTAGAAAGCCTTTTTTAACTGAGCCACCCTCCATAAAATTCTATAGGGAAAAAGAAGGGAGGACCAAGAAGCCCTCTAAAAGTATTGCACTGCCTCCCTCCCCAGTATGTACCTCGCTATCGCGTTCTTCTGTATCTCCTTCGTGCCCTCGACTATCTCTAGTTGCTTCGCGAACCTAAACCAGCGCTCCACGTCGTAATCGGCTATGTAGCCGTAGCCCCCTAGTACGTCGATAGCTAAGTCGCAGGCCTCGACCGCCAGTCTGGCGCCGTACCACTTCAACATGCAGGCGAGCTTCACGGCCTCGTCCATGAGGGTCTTGTCCTCCTTGGCCTTCTCGACGACCTTGGCGGCCCTGAATACCATGGCCTTCCCTAGCTCTATTCTCGTCGCCATCTCCACTATTCGATGCGCCAGTCCTTGAAACCCAGCTATCTTTCTGCCAAAGGCCCTTCTCTCCTTGGCGTACTGAATAGCCCTCTCGAGAGCGGCCTCAGCGGTGGCCACGCCCATGCACCCGATGCCGACCCTGGCCTCGTCTAGGAAGGCTATCGCTTGGTAGAACCCCTTGTTCAGGTTGGCGGGCCCGCCGAGGACGTCGTCGTCCGTGACCTCGACGTCGCTGAACGAGACCTCGCCGGTCGGCGAAGCACGCCAGCCCATCTTGCCCTTTATGGGGGTCACGTCGATGCCCGGCTTTCTCTCCACTACGAATATGGTCTGTCCTCTGTACGGAGGGCTGGCGCTAGGGTCTGTTTGGGTCAGGACGCACGCGACACTGAACGTCATCGCGTTCGTTATGAAGGTCTTGGTCCCGTTGATCTTCCAGACCTTGTCTCCGACCTTCACGGCCCTAGTGTCGAGCACGCGCGTCAGGTCGCTCCCTCCAGCCGGCTCAGTGAACATGCCGGCGCTAGTGATCTCCCCCTTCGCCAGCTTTGGCAACCACTTGGCCTTTTGCTCGTGAGTCCCGAAGTTTATGAGTAGGTTCGCTCCGAAGTGCCCAGCGTGAAGGGTGTTCGCGAGAGGCGGGTCGGCCTTCACGGCCTCGTAGAGCACTATCAGCTCCTCCATCAAGCCGTAACCCTGTCCGCCGTATTCCTCGGGGATCCTCAGGCCTAGGAAGCCATGCTGGCACATCTTCCTGTATAGGTCCCAGGGGAACTCCTCCTTCTCCTCGTACTCCCTCGACCTCTCTGGAGTGAGCTCCTTCTTGGCGAACTCGCGGACGGCCTCTTGTAGCAACCTTTGCTCCTCGGTCAGCTCAAAGCCAGTGAACATGGAACCTTCACCCGCAAGCGATAGACACTCTTTTTTCCTCGACATTTAGAAATTTCTCTTCGCTCTCCTTAATTCCTCGTCATTTGCTTACCTCGCTATTGGTTCCAGCCCCTGCATACACCATTATGGCCGTTTCGTAAGTCGCCACGACTTCATCTCTCTGGTTCTTCACTACGTTTCTAAACCTGACTATCCCTGCACCGGGCTTGCTCTTGCTGCGCCTTGCCTCCACGACCTCGGACTCGACCCATATAGTATCGCCTATGAACACTGGGGCCGTGAACCTCACGTTGTTAAGCCCTAAGAGAGCCATCACCTCCAAAGAAGATACCTTCCGAGCTCGTAGTGCCAACCCTGAGGCTACGCTTAGGGTCAACAGTCCATGGGCGATCCTCTGGCCGAAGACCGTCTTCTTCACGTACTCGGCGTTCGTATGGAGCTCAGTCCAATCGCCCGTCAAGGCTGCGAACATGACTATATCGGCCTCAGTAATGGTCCTGCCGGGTGAAACGAATTTCTCGCCGACCTTGATTCCTGGGATGCTCTCTCCTTGGTCCAACTAAAGAGCCCCGCAATAATCGTGTGACGTGACGTATTAAAAGCTTTACCAGAACGGCCTTAGGGCTTACCTAGCTTAGGAGGAGTTCTATGCAAAGGCTGAAGTGGCGCCCACTTTAAAGGCGTAATACTCCTCTCTCTTATGTGACACTCCATGCGCTCGTTGAGTGAAGGAGCTCGAAGTCGAGGCATAAGAAGGTGCTTAGAGCGCTTAGCGGTCGCTCTTCGAAGGGCTAGAGAGCTCATGAAGAAGCGCGACGTAGCGGGGGCTTTAAGCAAGCGACCCGAGCCCTCAAGCCAAGGCCTGCGACCTTTAGAGGGCGAAGAACCGCTTGAGAGATCTGGACCATCGAGGAAGGCCGGGAAGGCGAGGACCAAGAGGTCCAGAGCTGGAAGGAACAAGCCCAGAGGGTCTAGGAGGAAGAGAAAGAGGAGAGCTAAGAGGCGGAGAAGTGGGAAGGCGGGGGCGCCGAAGCCGTGAGCTTTTTGATGTGAAAATGTAAAATAATGAATTGCTCTTAAGTCGACGTGGGATTTGAAAGCGGGACTGTAGAGCGAGCGCATGCAGGTGAGCGGAGTACACGCCGTTGGCCAAATAGAGCTAAATTTGATGTAGCCGCGCGGCGAGGCCCCTTCTGCCACCGAGACTTGTGGAACTCACGCATCGGGCCTCAATATTTCTTTGAAGAAGCTTGCAACCACGCCGCACGCCTCTTCTTCGTAGCCGAACCAGAAGTGGTCAGCCCCTTCAATCAAGAAGACCTTCGTCTGGCCGTCGACCACTTTAGCTAGCTCCTCAATCGAAGCGCCCACGAACTCGTCTCTACCCCCCAAAACTACGAGCTTCGGCCTCCTGACGGCCCTCAAGAAGTCGAAGTCGTAAAGAGCGAGGGGAGGGGACACTAAGGCTAAAGCGTCAATGCTGGGGTCTTCCAGTGCCGCGCGGGCGGCTACGTAGGCTCCGAAGGAGTAGCCAGCAATGCCCAACTTAGTAATTCTAGGCGAGCTGATGGATCTGAGGAAGTTGAGGGCCGCTCTCGCGTCTCGAACCTCGCCCACTCCCTGATCGTAGGACCCCTCACTCGCGCCCACGCCCCTAAAGTTGAAGCGTAGGGCTACGAGGCCCGAGGCCTCTAAGCTCTTGCACAGCCCCTCCACTATGGCGTTGTACATGGAGCCGCCGTAAAGGGGGTGCGGGTGGCAGACCACCACGCCAGGTCCCTTGTCAACGTCAAGTGGAAGGTGCAATATCCCCTCGAGGACTAGGCCGTCGCTCTTGAAGCTAACAGCTCTCTCCACGGCCGACCCTCTGAGAGATCTAGCAACGCCTCTGTTCCGTTAAGAGGGGCACGGTTAAGCTAAAAACCTTAAGCCTGCGGGTGCCTCACTGACAAAGGACATGGCCTCGACGTAGCTAAGCCCGCGTCGTTATGAAGAGCTCGACTTGTAAAAACTTTAATACTAAATAAGTTGTAATATTTTTTAATATGTGAGAAATTTGATTGAGGCGGTTGGCTTGTTGGATCCCGTCCCCTTGGGGGTAGGCAGCTTAGACAAGGTCGTTGATGGCGGCCTTTCCAGAATGGACCTAATGTCCTTGGCTGGCAATACTGTCTTCTCGCATCAATCCCTACATCATGGGGACTTCGAGGGTATTAAGGCTAAACGCTTGGCGGGTCCCCGCATGGCGTTGGCTTCATCACTGGTAAAACCACGCGAGGTCAGAACGGTCCTATACAGGACGTTCAACGACATAACTAGGAGCCTGGCCTGCGTCATCGAGCCCCTCAAAAGGAGGGTTACGATGTCTAGGCCAACGCCAATAGTCTAGGAGGGGCGTAGAGGTGGCTGTTCAACAACCCAGAGTAAAAGACCTCGACGAAGTAATGCTCCGGGCTATAGACGAGGGCTTGAGTAGCGCCGTTGGCGAGACGGGGGCTAGAGCCCTATACTACCACTTCGAGGCCTACACCAATCTTCGAAGAGAGGACGTGCTCAAAAAGCCCGAGGCCTTCGTCGGCTTCCTCAGAAGTGTATTCGGGGCTGGGTCAAAGATCCTTGAGAGGATGATCATACAAAAGCTCTGTAGCAGATTCGGCATAGGCCTCCAAGAGATCAATACTGACGACTTGGCGGTGGTGATAGAGAGCCTTAAGATGATGACCAGAAGTGATAAGAGAAGGACTGGTCGCGTGACCAACATCTTCTCCACGTGAATGGCGAGCCCCTCGCTCGTAGAAAGCCTTAGCGCTCGGCCTATGTGTAGCGGGACAGCGTAGCTAGAAATGCTAGAAATAAGCGTAGTTGAGTTGCAAAAACCTCACGTTGCACCTTGCTAATAGAGCTACTGTGGAGGCTTAAACTCATAGAACACCAGGCCGCATCTGCTGCACACGTTTACAGAAGCCCTAACCTTCCTAGTCTCGCCCACGGGCAGCAGGATTAAGCCATAATTTGCTGACGAAGACCCACATCTGGGGCACTTACCTTCGTACTCCGACAAGTTTCTCGCCCCTCACTATTCCAATTATGAGGGCCAAAAATAACGTTTCGAGCAAGCTTGAGCAAAAACTCTGCCTCTTTATAAAGGCGAGCTCGTTTACGCATCGCGCAAATCCTCACGAGGCGAAGATGTCCTCGCAAGGATTAACTGAGAACTCAATGTGTTGTGGCCAAGCCTGTCCTCAATATGAGGGCTCACTCAAGGGCAGCAATTGGCGTTTGTCGCGACGGCAAACGGCGAGGGCAAGACCGACATAGCTCCTAGGGGCTCCTTAGGTCGCCGGACGACGAGGCCCTCTTCTGCATAGAGATAGCGGGCCCGAAGGTGCTCGAGAACTCGAAGATGGCTATAGCAGTCCTAGACTTGAGGGGCTCTAGGGGCTGGGGGTTGTCGAGTATAATCGTTATATACTCTTCTCCATTAAAAATTAACATTGTAGCGGTGGAGTGAGTGAGGCCGAGTTTAAACAAGTTGCTCGGACCGATACTACTTGCGATGGGGGCGGGCCTCATACTCTTCGTCGTGTGCATAGCGTACGGCGAGTACTCAGCCGCTCGAGGCATCGCGTTGCCCCGCGACGTACAGTCTTCGCTCACCGAGATGTTATCGCTCTTCTCAGTCGTGGCCGTTAAGGCTATATTCTTGGCGTTTATCGTCTGGGGAGGGGGCACGCTCCTATCCAATGGGATCAAGTTGCTCCGCGAGGAGGGGAAGGAGGAGAAGGGATGAGGGTTGAGGCCATCGGCGGTCCTCGTTCTAGCGATGGGCTTCGCAATCGTTGCGCTCCTCCTCCCTCTCCTCGTGTTTGCCATTGAGGCAAAGCAGAACCCGGCCCTCCTCGGAATCCAGATAAACGTTGTTGCCCTCAACCGATCTCACGTAGCCTTGAGCGTAACGCTCTCCTACGTTGGGACAATTCCGCTCACGGACGCTCGGCTAATGGCCGGCAACAGGTCCATAGACGTGGGGGATCTGCGTGAGGGGACGACGAGGACAGTTACCATACCCCTGAGCGTCAGCGAGGCGCTGAATCTGCGTCCATCGGACGTGAGCCTCCGATTCAAGATAATGGGCATCTACGGCGTGGAGGTGAGGGCGATTGGCTAAGGACCTCGCGAAGAGAATCTCGCGAGGAGTGATCGGAGTGGCAATGGGCCTAGTGTACTATGCGCTCTACGTAGCCGCGCTACCAGCGATGTTTCAAAGTATAGCCGGGCTTCCAGTGGAGCTCAGGCCCCCCGTGGACCCCTCAATAGCCTTGGCGCTCTTCATAGCGCTGGGCGTAGCGGAGAGCATCGTGCCAGCGGCCGTGGGCGCGACATTCGGCTTGCTGTCTAAGGCTCTGGGGTCCCTCTACCTCTACTGCGCAACCAACGGAGGAGTCGTTTCGGCGGCTGTTGCGGGCTATCGCGTAACGATCGACATGTCCATACTGATTTACGTGATCGTGGCCGGGAGCGTAATAGTAGGCGTGGTGGACGCGTCCACGCAGGCCTGCGAAGGAGCCTCGAAGGTTTAAGAGGTCGGCGGCTACGACCCTGCTCCAACAGGTTGAACGCTTCCGTCCGCCAGCATGTATAGGTCTAACCATGCTTTTATAATGCGACGCTGGCACCGCGCTACCTCGCCTCGCGCCTTCGACACACGGGCGCTGGAGCGGTCTTCGAGTTTGTCGGTGGCTCTGAAACCTCGCCGTCACTCCTACCAGCCCTCGCCTCGTTGCGACTTGCTCGAAGGGAAACCTTCTCGTAAAACTTATAGTTCTGGGGCAGATATTTAGTTCTGGGACAGAATTCATGTTGTTCGATCCTAGGCCGAAGTCTAGGAGGGAGGAGCTGTTCGATAGGAGGGAGGAGCTCGAGGCCCTCCACGCGAACAGAGACGTCCCCATAACGATCATAACTGGAATTAGGAGGATAGGCAAGACGTCCCTCCTGAATGTGTTCTTGAGCGAGCTCGAGGTTCCGAGCATAGTATTAGATCTGAGGAATCTAAAGAGCAACTACGGCGTGAGGGACCTATACGAGCTCCTGTCCAGGGCCCTCTCCTCTCGGCTCCACAAGCTGATCGAGCTATTGAGGGGCCTCTCGTCGATAAAGATAATCGGCACTGAGGTCCAGATCAGGTGGCGGGGCCGGGGCTCTCTAACGCTGTCAACGCTCTTCGACCACCTGAATAAGAGGCGGGTCGTGATAGCGTTCGACGAGGCGCAGAAGCTGCGAGGGCCTAGGTCGAGAGAGGTCCTAGAAGCTGTTGCGCACGCCTACGACTACGACGAGAACGTGACGTTCGTGTTTACTGGCTCAGAGGCGGGCCTTCTCTACGGCTTTCTAGGCATAGACGACCCCTCCTCGCCCCTCTACGGGAGGTACTGCCTTAGGCTGACGCTCGAGAGGTTCAGCAAGGACGTCTCCGCGGAATTCCTCAGGCAAGGCTTCAAAGAAGTCGGCCTAGACGTCGGTTCGAGTGTTATAGAGGAGGCGGTTGAGGCCTTTGACGGGATACCGGGCTGGCTGACCTTCTTCGGCAATGAGTATGCGAGGGGGGCGAGGGACCTCAAGGTCGTCAAGGAGATGGCCGTCGAGTTGGCCTTGAGGGAGCTGAAGAACATCGTCAAGGAGAGGGGCAAGAGAATGGCCCTGGCCCTCAAGGGCATAGCGGAGGGGGCTGACACGTGGAGCAAGCTGAAGAGGTTCGTAGAGGAGAGGGAGGGCACGACAATTTCTTCCAGCGTCCTCTTCAACGTCGTGAAGAGCTTAGAGGACCTGAGCATAGTAAAGAGCTACAAGTTCTTAGACCCCATATACGAAGAGGCGGCCAAGAAGCTCTAGCAGCGTGCTTCAGGAACGTCGAAGCCAGTTCCAACCACCTTCGTGTGACAACAACACCACGCGTAGTTAAGAATTGCTTAGCAAAATCATGAAAGAGGTCGTAGGAGCCCCTTTACTTGATCCCTGCGCTAGCGCTCGAGTCGCTACGATCATAGCGGCGTCTCAAGGCACAGAATCAATCCTAGAGACCTAACCCTCAGTCGCTTCTTCGCTTCTCCCTCAAGGCCCCCTCCCAACCCTCCACTTCGCCTTCAACGACTTGGAAAACTAGATCGGCCTCAACCCCCTCCGGGTCTAAGCCCTTCAACTCTTTAAGCCACTTCCTATAACGCTTCTCGAGCTTTCTAAGGAGATGGCTAAACTCGAAGACCAGTTGCCCGCGAGTGACCTTCGAGACTCCGTAGAGCTCGATCGTCCTTATCTTGGAAAGGTCGAAGAGATAACCCCCTGCTCTTGGCCACTAAATAGACTTGGTACAAATACGCGTCGATAAGGTTTATGGGCCTCTCATAGCTCTTAAACCTCAAAAGCTAGGGATGGCTGCGATAACCCTTCGTCCTGCCCTCCAGGACCCGCTTGGCCAAGAGCCCCTCCCTCCAGAGAGCGACGAGCCTGATCCTGTCCAAGTACTTAGGGTGAATGGACCACAACCTCATAGAGGGCCTCAAAACAGCTCACTATAGACGAGGGGTTAAATCCATTCTTCGAGCTTACCTCGGCCCTAAGAGCGTAGGCCTTGGCTACGAATAAGCGGCGAAGTGTTAATGTTTCTTAATTGTCAAGACTCCAATCTTACTCTCGCAACGCGCCTCCTCATCTGAAGTTTAGACGTATTTGCGAAACACATCCTCATCGATTAAAGTGATAGACTATTTGAGTGCGGTACGAAAGGTTTTTTCGGCCAGTGGCGCTAAAGATCGTCAATGGTGGATGGTTGTGGTGAGCTTCGAGTTTACTGAAGAGCAGGAGCTCCTCCGGAAGGAGGTTCGGGAGTGGTGCAAGAAGAACTTGACCCTCGATAAGGTCAGGGAGATGGACACCAAAGGCGAGATCCCGCAGGAGGTGTTCAGGGGTCTAGCTGATATGAGGCTCTTATTGATGACCGTGCCGGAGGAGCACGGAGGGGCGGGTAGCGACTGGACTAGCGCCTGCATAGTGGCCGAGGAGCTGGGGTACTCAGACATAAGCATGGCAGTACCCGTGGCCTTCTTGGTCCCGACGGTGTGGGGTTACATAACCGACAAGTACTGCTCGGACGAAGTCAGAGAGAAATTCGTAAAGAGGGCAGTTAAGGGCGAGGCCTTCATAGGGATAGCGTCGACAGAGCCCCACGGCGGCTCCGACGTCGCTGGGATAAAGTCGAGTGCTAGGAGGGAGGGGGAGCACTGGGTCTTGAATGGGCAGAAGGTCTACATAAGCGGGACCGAAGAGGCGAAGAGGATAGGCGGGGGCTACTTCACGCTCGTGAGGACCTCGCCTCCTCCTCCAGAAGCGCCCCACAGGGGCATAACCGCCTTCTTCCTGCCGATAGACGCTCCAGGGGTCGAGGTCGGCAAGCGCTTTGAGGAAATGGGTAGGATGGCCATATCGTCTGGGAGCATAGTCATAGAGGACGTCAGGCTGCCGGACGCCTATCGAGTGGGCGAGGAGGGCAGGGGCTTCTACTTGGCCATGGAGGGCTTCGACAACGCGAGGTTGCTCATAGGCGCGGCGTGTTGCGGAGCGGCGCAGAGGGCCTTGGAGCTCGGGATGCAGTGGATCAAGGAGAGGACTGCCTTTGGAAGGCCCATCGCTAAGTATCAGGGCATACAGTTCGAGCTCGCGGACCTATGGGCCGAGCTGGAGGCCCTGAGATCGCTGGTCTATCGAGCGGCTTGGATGAACGACGAGAGGTACAGGCGCGGACGCTTCGCGCCCCGAGAGGTCACGAAGTACATCGCCGCCGTCAAGCTGAAGGCCACTAGGCTTGCCTTCCGAGTCTTCGAGAAGGTGCTCTTGTGGATGGGCGCTTGGGGCTACACGAAGGACTGCGCCCTCGAGATGGGCCTCCGCGGCGTAATGTCGTACTACATAGGCGCTGAGGGCACCCTCAATATCCAGAGGCTGATAATAGCTCGAGAGCTCTTGGGCAGGGAGTACGTAAATTGAGGCGATCATCGTTGCGACTTTGCAGGTCATTTATGAAGCCTTGAGCTTCTCTTTCGTCAAGGTTCGTGGGCTAGGCTTTTAGTGGGTCATATGAAGAAGTCATGTATTGCTTCTTCTTTGGAGAATTGCAAGGATCGCTTTGTAAAGCGAGGCCAACGCCACAGCTATGCTCAAGCTCAAGACCAAGCCTTCAACCACTTCCACCACCAACTCTAGCCAATTGAGCTGTCGCTTAACAGCGTGCTTATAGGCAAGTCAAGGAACTTGAAGGCGCTCTCCTCAAATCGGCTTTACAACGCTTTCCGCAACTATAGAACCAGTCTAACAAGGTCCTAGCCGATTGATTAGCTCAGCGAAGTTTTAATTAAGTCCTCTAAATGGCGACTTCATTGAGCCTCATCGGCCTGCTCTTGTTCAAGAGCCCCAACAACGAGATCCCTTAAAGCAAAGCAGTGCTGGCACCTTCAAACGTTTATTAGCAAGCCTCCCAAATACAATCTTATGGCAGAGGGGTTACCTAAGAAGGGCTTGAGCAAGGAGGAGATTTTACAAAGGCTGAGAGAGTACTCCGTCGACGACGCGGATCCATATAGCGGAAGGCTCTTCACGATAGCCTTTGAGCCAGGGGTTGAAGAGCTCAGGGACGTGGCTTTCGAGGCCATTAAGATGTTTGCTTTCAAGAACATGCTCGACTTCACTGAGTTCCCGAGCGCGATAAGGATGGAGAAGGACATAATCGACGTGGCGAAATCGTTGATGCATGGAGACGAAGAGGTCGTAGGGACGTTCACCTTCGGCGGGACCGAGAGCGTCTTCCTCGCCGTGAAGGCCGCTAGAGACAAGTTCTTGCTCAGCAAGGGCGCGATAACGATTCCGGAGATAGTCATGCCAGTCACGGGGCACCCCTGTTACGACAAGGCCGCAGAGTACATGGGCCTCAGGGTCAAGAGGGTCAAGGTGGACGAGAAGAGCCTAACGGCCGACGTCGACGCCATAAATGAGGCCATAACCGATAACACGGCTATGATCGTTGGCTCAACTCCAAACTGGCCTTTCGGGACCGTGGATCCGATAAAAGACCTCGCCGAGATAGCCTTGGACAAGAACATATGGTTGCACGTGGATGCGTGTGTCGGGGGTTTCGTACTCCCGTTCATGAAGAGGCTAGGAGCCAAGATACCCGACTTCGACTTCAGCATCGAAGGAGTGTCCTCAATATCCTTGGATCCCCACAAGTACGCTTACGCCCCAATAGGGGCCTCGGTGGTGCTCTTCAGGAAGAAGTTCTACAAAATGTTCTCCCAGTACGCGAACATAAGGTGGCCGGGGTATCCGATAGTCAACCCGGCCGTCCTGTCCTCTCGCTCTGAGGCCTCGTTGGCCGCTGCTTGGGCGGTCCTCCACTTCTTAGGCGAAGAGGGCTACATGGAGTTGGCTAAGAGGCTGATGAATGCTAGGGGCAGGATAATGAAGGGCTTAGAGGAAACCGGCTACAAGATCATGGGCGACCCGACAGTGATAGTCGCCTTCACGTCGGAAGACCTCAACCTCTTCAGGCTGAGTGACGAGATGGCCAAGAAGGGGTGGCTCTTCCTGCCGCAGAAGGGCATACCCAACATGAACATCCCTCCGAGCGTGCACTTGACGATAACCCCCATACACGACCAAGTCGCAGACCTCATGATCTCCGACCTGAAGGCCTGCACAGAGGCCGTGAAGAGGATACCTCCAAGCGAAGCGGAGGGCTTATTGGACATATTTGGGACCATATTTGGCATGCTGGTTTCAGGAGAGATGGACTTGGCGACCCTCAGCAAGATATTCACAGAGCTGGAGAAGACGCTTAGCGTCTACGGCGATAGGATACTTAAGACGCTGGGCATAGAGAAGGGATTCCCCAAGGAAATGGCCCTGATATACGAACTCCTGGCTACTCTCCCCCCTGAGATAGCGGAGCTCCTCGCCAATTACGTCGTCATAGAGGTCTTCAACAGAGGGGTCTGACGACTTCAAGACTTGCCCGAGACGCGCCTTGCCCACTCAACACCCCTTTTACTCACTTGCGATCCGCTAACCGAAGGCCTTGCAAATCTTCTCTCTCATAATCTCAGACGCCACCTCTCTCAATAAAGACCTCAAGTTATGGTTCGTGTAGGCGATGGCTAGGGCGACCCTCGGGGGCAAGTCCTCCAGTCCTCTCAACTCCTGCGGGATCTCGACGCCGAAAGCCGAGCATAAGGATTCGAGAGTCACGTCCTCTCCCTCGAGCTCGCAGAGCTCAAACAACGCCCTAATAGTTTCACGTAACGTCAAGGCCCTCTCCTCCTGAAGAACTCGACGGGGTCTAAGCCGTAGAACTGCATCCTCACCAAGGTCCCCTCGTACGGGTCGCAGACCTCCTCCTCCAAGTTGGCCGCCAAGAACTCGTCTATTTTCGCTAGCCTCTCCACGAGCCTCCTCCTCTCATCGGAGGGCATTATCCTCGGATCCGTCATGGCCGCCACGTGGAACCTGACGTTGTTGTCTAAGAGCGCCTTCACCGCTCTAAACGGCAACTCAAAGAACTCTCTAGAGGCCCCCGTCCTAGCCTCGAAGGCCCTCGGCTCCCCGGCCTTGAGCGAGACCCTCACGTAAACCTTCTTGAGCCCAGCTATGTCCTTGACATAGCTTTCATCGGCTCCGAAGAGGATGCCATTAGTCTCGAGGATGAACAACCTCACCTCGTCCCTCTCCTCGATAAGCTCCAAGAGCTCGAGCAAGTGCTTCCTGCAGAGGGTGGGCTCGCCGCCGCTTATCCTGGCCTTGGTGACCCTCCACTTCTTCGCCGTCCTGACTATGTTCTCGCAGGCCTCCTCGGCCGTGTAGTACTCTCCATAGACCTCGGGGAAGTCCCTGCTGAAGTCCGTCCAACAGAAGAAGCACCTGAGGCAACAACCGACGACGTAGCCCGTCGCTATCCCTCCGTAAACTCCAGTGGCGTAGAAGGCCGTGTACTTCCTGGCCCCGTTCCGGCAGACGACCTTCTCGGTCTGCTTGGCGACGTCGATGGGGTTGAACACATCCCCCCTCCTTATCATCCTCGGATACTCCTTGAGCATTTCGCGTTGCCCAAAATGTAGAAGTTATGCAGAGGGACTTACCTCCTTCCCCTTCTTCAGGAGCTCCTCGAAGTACTCACTCTCGCTCTTGCCAGCGATCCTCTCGAAGTACTCGTCCCTCTCTATCCCGGCGATTATCCTCGCCAGCCTCTTCTTCGCCTCGACGTCCCCTCTCCTCCATATCATTATCTT
>CAZLVJ010000020.1:0-14267 GCA_964562935.1 uncultured Nitrososphaerota archaeon | reverse complement strand
AGTAACTGCCAATGTTAGTCAAGCAGAGATAATCTTAAGGGCTATGAGTTATTCTACGGGAGAACCGTGGGTTTCTATACACTCATTTGTATTAGGGTGTGCTTGGCTCTTCGTCTACCCATTCATTAGTGGAAAAGTTAATTACGTAGTGAGCGGCATGACGTTTGGCTCAAAGGTCGTAAAAGAACCCCCTGAAGGCTATATCATTATATCTATACCATACGATTGGATCCCCGTAATAACTAAAAACTTGCGGGAAATGACATGGTCCCTCCCTTCCTATGAGGGGAAAGAAACGCACTTTAAGATATTCGAGGAGATATTGAGAAAGTACGGAAAGTACGGTCAGCCATAAAATGCAAGTCTCCATGGAAATGGTATGGAGGGTCCTGTTTGCCAAAGCTGTTAGTTGGCAAAGAAATATCTGTTAAATTCGGAGGCGTTGTAGCTTTAAATGACGTGGATTTTCACGTCGAAGAAGGCGAAATAGTCGGTCTTATAGGTCCAAATGGGGCGGGCAAGACAACTCTGTTTAACGTTATCACTGGCTTCTGTAGACCTCAAAAAGGAACTATATTGTTTAATAACAAAGAGATTACAGGCCTAAGCCCTCATAAAATATGCAAGCTAGGCATCGCAAGGACATTTCAAATAGTAAGAGTGTTTTCTTCGATGACTACCTTTGAAAATGTAAAAATTGCGGCTTTAAATAGTCCAAGAACCAGCAGGAGATCGACCTCGGAGGATATTTTGAAGCTAATAGATTTTATGGGTTTAAGCGAAAAAGCCCACCATCCAGTTAAGGATTTAACATTAGTTGAGCAAAAATTCGTAGAAGTAGCAAGGGCCTTGGCCACAAAGCCGCAATTACTTTTACTCGACGAACCTTTAGCTGGTCTTAACCCTAGCGAATCCATTATGTACACTGATAAAATACGAGAGATAAGGGATGAGATGGGAATAAGCGTTTTTTGGATCGAACACGACATAAAATCCATATCAAGAATTTGTGATAGAGTAATTGTTTTAGACCATGGAATAAAGATAGGTGAAGGAAAGTGCGAGGAAGTTCTTAGAAGTGAGGCCGTTATTAGAGCTTATCTGGGTGAGGAAATTGCTTGAGGTCAAAGACTTATGTGTCTCTTATGGTTCCATCCAGGTCTTATGGGACATATCTTTAACCGTTTCTAAGGGAGAAATCGTAAGCATAATCGGTCCTAATGGAGCTGGCAAAACAACGACCTTAAAGACTATAGCAGGGCTTCTAAAGCCCGCCAAGGGTGAAATAAAATTTGATGGTTTTAAGATAGATCACGAGCCAGCTAATAAAAGAGTAGAGCTCGGAATAGCTTATGTCCCTGAAGGAAGAAAAATATTCTCTACGCTCACCGTGATCGAAAACTTAAAGCTTGGTGCTTATACAAAAAGAGCCCGAGAGAAATTCCATGATACCTTAGAATGGGTTTACCAGCTCTTCCCTAGGTTGAAGGAAAGAGCTAACCAAATAGCTGGCTCTTTAAGCGGCGGAGAACAGCAAATGCTAGCCATCGGAAGAGCCCTAATGTCACGTCCAAGACTACTTATGTTGGATGAACCATCTCTAGGTCTTGCGCCTACTGTTTTAAAGACCTTAATCAAAGTTATAGAAGATTTGAATAAAGAGGGAGTAACAATACTTCTCGTAGAACAAAACATTTATCAAGGCTTAAAGGTTTCCCATAGAGCTTACGTAATGGAAAAGGGAATCATTACTATGACGGGTCCAGGCCAAGACCTACTAAACAGCCCCTACATTAAAAAATCTTACTTAGGAACATGAAGTGAGAGCACGCTCTATTTCGAAAGCATTCTCGCTCAATGGCTTATATTTGTGAGTGTACGATACCAAGTCGTAATATCAATATTTATGAAAGAAAGTTAAAATGCACCATTTCATGTACATCTTAATAGTTTTAAGTACGTAGTGCGCACACAGATAGAACTTTTACCATGACCCTTGATTAAATAGTTGGAGTCGCATCTAGAGAGGGCTAACAGACAAGAATTTGTCCTTCTAATCCTTCTAGATGAAACCTTATTCGATCCTGCTTGTCAAGGTTGAGATACGTAGCGCTACTCTTAACTTACGATAAAAGGTTCAAGAGGCTTTTAAAAAGAATGATTTAAGCCTTTTTGAAGTACTTAGGAGGTCCACGTAATAGTTTGGCAAGTCTATTTACTACCCCTTCTGGAAGAAGAACCATGACGAGAACCAACAGGACTCCTGAGATTAAGGGATGTATTGCTGGAAAGTACAGGGAAACTAATTGTAGCGTTGAGCCGACCACTGCTGAGCCAACTATTGCCCCTATCAGTGACCCTATGCCCCCTAACAACCCCATTAAAGCAGGGTAGAGTGACCAAGTAGGGCTAAAAACTATATTGGGCTCTACGTATCGAAGATAATACGCGAATAGGCATCCACAAAGCGCAGGCGTAACCGCACTTATTGAAAATGCTAGCACTTTGTAATTTAATGTGTTTATTCCTATACTTTCTGCTGCCATTTCATCATCACGTAGTGCTACAAAATTCATGCCTACTTTAGATCCACGTAGCATTATAGCAAGGAGAACTGTCATAACCATAATTGCAAAAGCTGCATAATAGTACACGTAGAAGCTCACATCGTAGGTTGTTTGAAGTTTTATGCCCCATGCCCCGCCAGTAAATTCGCCTCCATTAATGAATAAGAGCCTGAAAGCCTCGCTAACAGCCAACGTCCCCAAGGTAAAGTAAAATCCACGAAGCCTCCCTAACAAAGGGTAACCCACTGCTATCGCTACGAGCATAGCTATAACTGCACTTAGTAGAAAGGCTCTTAAATCGAAAAATCCGAACACCCTATCTCGCAAACCAATGGCTGCAACGTATCCTCCCAGCCCGAAGAAGACGGCATGGCCTAGGGAGAACTGCCCGGCCCAACCTGAGACTATGTTCCAACTTACTGTGAGGGCGATGTAAATAAACATGAGGAATATGAAGAAGGCGAAGTATATTTTTTCTAGGGGTATGAAGATGGGGACAACAACTAAAATAAGTGCTGATATTAAGCCCAAGATGGCTATGCCTTTAAACCTCCTGTACTCTTCAATGAAGCTTTCGAGGATCGCCTTCATAACCTCTTTCCTCCAAAGATTCCTGTAGGCTTCGTTATCAATATCACTATAATCATAAGAAATGATATCACATCCACCCAGCCGAGTCCAAGCTGAAAACCAACTATGCCCTCTATAATACCTAAGATGGGACCGCTGACTAGTAAACCAAGAATACTTCCGATACCGGCCAAGGTAAGCACCACGAAGCCTTTAAACGTCAAGGAAAGGCCCATAAATGGATCAAAGGCATAGTTGGTTCCATAAGTAATCCCTGACAGACAGGCTAACATTAATCCAATAGAGAAAGCGATACAGTTGATCTTTACTACGTTAATCCCCATCACGGAGGAGGTTTCAGCGTCTTCACTCGTAGACCTTATGGCAATACCTATCCATGTCTTTCTAAGCAAAAAGTAGACTAGGAAAGTTGTGAATACACACAACATCGAGAGGACAATCCGTGAAGAAGATAAGCTTATTCCTCCTATGGGCACTAAAAGATCTGAGAAGTATGAGCGCGCCATCTTGGGTGTGGGATCCCAGATGATTTGTATTAAAGTTTGAATTGCTATTAGCAACCCAAAAGAGGATACAGTGGATGAGTTGGGATCTCTAGTTTTTTGAAAAATCCCAAAATAAAGACATGCCCCAATGACGAAAAACAACGGTAGAAGCATGGACATGGAGATGTACGGGTCAAGACCTTGGGCTGTAAGAGAGAAGGCGAGGTATGCCCCTAAAAGACATAAGATTCCATGAGCTAAATTTACAATTTTCATGGTCCCAAATATGAGGGTTAATCCTAAGGCTATTGTGCTATAAACGAACCCGCGCAGTACACCATACAAACATATCTGAGTCACTTGGCTTATATCCATAAACTATCCCTCACAACGCATAAAAAGAAAAGCGCATAAAAAGAAAAGGGCATCTGGGCATTGGGTTAGCCTCGTTGACTCCATGGCGGAGCTGGATATACCAGTTCCTTAGCGGCTATGTCGAATGGGTAAATCAGATGTAATTCGCCGTTGTACCATTGAAGAGCTATTGGTCTGATGGCAGCAAAGCCGTCCTCGTCGAATTGCAGGGGGCCCATTACTGTTTGCCACGGTCCTTGCTTCTTTACCGTCTCTACTATCTTTTCTGCGTTCAACGTGCCAGCCTTTTCAATGGCTTGGACTAAGACTTGGGGGGCTGCATAATACATGGGACTGCCAACGGAGAATTTGCCCCAGCTCGCGATAAAGGCGTCCCATAGCTCTTTTGCCCCTGGATACGGGAACGCTCCGTGGAAGAATCCGTCAGCTACGACGTAGTTTGAATCTTTGCCCGCTGCCTTGTAGAACTCTATGGGCCATCCACCTTTTATTGTGCATAGGAATTTCCAGTCATATCCCATTTCCTTGGTTTGCCTAACGAATGCTGCTAAGTCAGAAGTGAAGCCGTGGAAGAAGACGTGTTCGGCTTTGCTAGCCTTTAGCTTGGTGATTATAGGTGCAAACTCGGATATTCCAGGCTGGTAGTAGTCCTCTACTGGTATGGTGAAGCCGTATTCTTTTGCCAACTCCTTTAATGCATTTCCAACAGCGCGACCGTCATAGTTGTCCTCAAGGATTATGGCAAGGGTCTTCGGTGCTTTCACGTGAGCCAGTATCTCGTACCACATCCTCATTATGACATCGGGATTAGTAAAGATGCAGAGCCCTAGTTTATATCCCACTGATTTGAAGTCGAAGCCCCACGTGAAAGATGTTATAAACAGGACGTTGTACTTCTTAGCCTGTTGCATTGCCGCAGTGTTGATCTTTGTATCGTGACCGCCTATTATGAAGTCAACATGGTAGTAGTTGATGAGCTTTTCGACGCACTCGGCAGCAACAGAAGGAGAGCTTGCATCATCTAATATCGTTAGACGAAGTGGTAGCTTACGGCCGTACTCTGTCACATATACTCCGCCTTCCTTATTAATATCCTCAACGGCTTTCTGTAAAACCCAGACTATCTCTATACCGTTTGCTGCATCCACGCCCGTGAATGATTGATAGGACCCTACTTCGATAGTTTCTTTAACTTGAGTAACTGGCCTAGGCGCAGTGGAATAATAATACGCTACTAAAGCGGCTGCTACTATGACTACTACAATCGCTATCACGCCCACGAGGACAGAACGTCTCATAACGTCTCTACCACCTTAACTTCGTCTCTTTTTCTCTGCAATTGTAAATTGGTTTAAGTAATGCATAAAAGCCTTTCGTCTCTTTTCTATCTCTATTACTTACCATCTGCCTTAAAGCGTTTGAAAACGACATCTATGATATGCCATGTCAACGACATGAGTTTTAGCATTAAAGATTGAAGTATTCTGATGATCGCTTCCTAACATCAATTAGAAATGGCGTGTGGATTGGTTGTACGTCTTTTGCGCGGTGTTGCTTTTTCAACGTTGATAGCTCGTTCATTTCGTGGGCCTTTGAAGTGCGAGGACTAGTCGCCTTTAAGCAAGGAGACAAGCTTGTCCTTCAGTACATTTCTCCCTACCACATACCATCGCCAAGTCCGTGGTTAAGTTTATTACGTCTTCCACATGAATAGTAGGTGAGCAACGTATGTACAAGTATAGGAACCTCATAAAGCCTTTAACTATACGTTCAGTACCCTTTAAGTTGGTCCCCCTCGATGCACCATCGTTCTTTATGGAATCTAAAGATCTAGAGGGTTATCCAGGCCACTTCTATGTAACCTACTTAACGAAGCCCTGCTCTCTTCACCCAGTCGACGAGAACGTCATGGTGTCTCATCCATACGACGAGTTGTTAATATTCGCTGGCACTAACACCAACGATATTTTGGATCTCAGGGGCGAAGTGTCGATAGTCATAGGCGAGGAGTGTGAGGAGTACACCTTCGACAAGCCCAGCGTCGTGGTCATTCCCAAGGGCGTGCCGCACGGACGGGCTAGAGTTCAGAGGCTCGATGCGCCAATGATTCATATAATGCTGGGCGACTCGCCTTCGTGTGCCGTCGAGTTCAGAGAGGTTAAGGTAGGGCCCTCTAAGGGATCTAAGTACTCCGGGCTTGTTAAGAAGTTGACGACTTCGAAGGACGCTTATGAGTTGTACAGACAACTAGCGCCCATCACGATAGACGAAAGAGGGGTCATGGACCTCAGAGCTATAGGTCCTGGAGAAGCTTACCAAATAGTTCAAATGCATCCCGAGGATCTCGAGGGCGTAAACATGAGCTTTTCATGGGAATTTTGCAAAACTCCTGGGGTGTGGATGTCAACGAGGTACGCCCACGTACATCCAGAGCCTGAGCTACTGATAATGCTGAGCACAGATCCGGAGAGAATATACGACCTCGGAGCATCTCTGGAGTTCTGGTTTGGGTCTGAGCGTGAGGTGTACGTAATCGATAGGCCAGCCGTTATAACGATACCGCGTCCGTGGATCCCCCACACACCTCTGATAACTCAGCGTGCCGATAGACCCTTTATATTCATGCTGCTATGTCCTGGGAAATACACGCGTGCGGGATACGTCGAGACGGGCTACGACGTATTCTAACACATTTTTCTACGCGCTCTCTCAACCTCATCGCAGAGCCGTCTGGCTGAGCCCTCTGCTTTAGCGTGCACGTAAACATACGTGCAACAGTATGTGCAACATTAGAAGAACCAGCACTCTTTTCATGACAAGCTTCCGCCTTTTTAAAAGGCAGGGAGCGACCCATACTACAGGACGTGCTTCGCTTGCAGTACTAGCTTCCATAGTCTATTAATGCTAAGTCTTTATCATGTAATTGCTTTCTCTCGTCCTTTTGTGGCCCCTCTGCCCACATAATCAGACGCCGGAAACATCACAGAACTTAGACGCCTCAGAGCGTGGATGAGCACGATACGCGCACTTTGCTAACCGCTTTTCGCGACCTCATCTAATGGCGTCAATCCATAATCTGTCGGGCTTGAGGCGTCATAGTTCCTGTCAACATCACGTATGCGCAACGGTTATGGCATCGCTTTACAATTACTAAAGTTCAGAAAATGTGTTTAATGGGGCAACATCCAAGGCACAATACTGCTGGTCTGCGGTGAACACAGGGTCAGCTACACCCTCATAGGGTTATTAGAGGTCAGCTATGCGGCCTTTCTTGCTCTAATTGCTCTAACACGAAAACGTTTTTCTCGTCTAGCACGAAATCCCTTACATTACAAGTGCAATGATGGTGATGGGCGGAGGATACATATATAACTGGATAATCCGTTGATAAGGGGTGGTTGTGGGGTGGAACGCTCCTTAGAGTTCGCCGAGTCTTTCTCAATTCGGGGTTTCATGGCACCCGGCAGATATATTCAGGGAAGGGGGATCCTTAGTCACCTCGGAAAGCTCGTTAGGAGATTTGGGAGAAAAGCCTTACTCCTGGCCGATGATGTAGTGTGGCGGATAGTAAAGGGCGTGGTTACAAGGAGCCTCAGCGATCACGGCATAGAGTACATCTACGTGAATTTTAGAGGGGAGTGTAGTTATGAGGAAATTCGAAGAGTCGCCAAAAATGCGCTTGACAACCACGTAGACATGGTCATAGGGTTAGGCGGTGGTAAAGCTATAGATACAACTAAAGCTGTGGCCATCCCCAATGATATTGTAACCGTGACGGTTCCCACAATAGCCTCTACAGACGCCCCCACCTCTTCGATCTCGATCATATACTCAGAAGATCCTCCGAACAGAATGATTGACATAATGGTGCATCCAAGGAACCCCGACATGGTCATCGTGGATACGGATGTTATGGTAAAAGCTCCTCCTCGTTATCTGGCCTCGGGAATGGGAGACGCCTCCTCGCATTACTGGGAGACTAAAACAATTCTTCAAGGAGTTAAGGGAGGCTTCAACTTCGTATTCATGGATGTTGAAGCTGGTAAAGGTAGAGATCCACTTAAACCATTTGAGCTAGGCCATATCTTCGCGAAAAGGGCTTGGGAGATATTGCAAGCTCACGGAGTTAGTGCTTTAGAGGCTAATAGAGTGAAGTCGGTCACTCCTAGCTTCGAGTTAGTGGTTTATGCTAATACTCTCCTCAGCGGACTAGCCTTCGAGAACGGTGGTACTGCACTAGCGCACGCACTAGCAGGTATGGGCTTTGCTACATTAGAGGACAAAATGAGGCCCCCACCAACTCATGGGGAGCTTGTGGCTTTCTCTACTCTAGTCGAATTGGTGGCAGAGGCGGACATGCATACTATAAAAGAGTACGTGCGTTGGGCTCACTCCGTTGGGCTCCCTCAAACTCTTAAAGAGTTAAATCTCACGGAGATATCTGACGAGGACATTTACAGAGTGGCTGAGAGGACATTACGCTCCTTTGAAATACAATACATCCCCTACGAACTAAGCGTTGAGACCTTGGTAGACTTGATAAAGTACGCCGACCACATAGGAAATGTCATCTCGCAGACTTGCCCACGAGCCTCATATGATTGAGATTTTTGCCCTCTTTGTCAAGGCCTTTGACTTGAAGAGATTCTCGTATAGTCCACTAGGCTTGCTACAAAAATAGGGAAAAAAGGCGATGAGCCTCGGTCTTAACCGACTAGGAGGCATGCCTCGGTCTTAATCGAACATGCACAGTCCATGCGCGAACTTTAAGCCGAGCGCTCTGCACGCCTCGCTGAACCATTTGTACGCCTCGCTGACAGGCATCCCCAAGGCATTAGCGAACTCTTGAATTGTTACGTATTTTCTGCCAGACCTTTTGGCCTTGTCTATGAGCTCTTTGAGCTTCGCTTTATAAACCTCTGGGCATTCGCTCATTCGAAGCCCCTCACTTTAGCTTTCATCAAAGCTTTTAAGCTTTTTACAACTAATAATTTGTGGCGAAATGAACATGGTTCGAGTGCTTGACAAGTCTATCTGCGAAAAGTACAATCCACCTCTCTTAGGAGGATACATGGGCAGAATTCTTAGAATAAACCTAACGAATTTAAAGGCCAAGGCAGAGCCCCTAGCAAAGAACCTGGTCTTAGACTTCATAGGGGGCAGAGGCTTTGGCATAAAAATCGTATACGACGAAGCGGGGCCCGAGACGGACCCTCTCGGGCCTGAAAACAAACTCGTCATAGCCCTAGGGCCTTTGACAGGTACAGGTGCTCAAGGCGCGGGCCGTTGGTGTGCTACCTTTAAGTCGCCTCTTACAGATATCTACATGCGGAGCACTGGTGGAGGCTTCTTCGGAGCAGAGCTCAAGTTTGCTGGTTACGACGCCATGATCATTGAAGGTAGGGCAGAGAAACCCGTCTATGTCTGGATCTCTGACGACGAGGTGGAGTTCAGAGATGCTTCCCATGTATGGGGCATGACCACTCGCGATGCGGTGGAGTTTATGAGAGATGAAACCGACAGAAGCGCTAGGGCAATAGTTACGGGGCCAGCGGGTGAGAACCTCGTGAGGTTCGCTGCAATAGTCACAGATGATAGCAGGACCGCTGCGAGAGGTGGCGGAGGAGCCGTGATGGGCTCCAAGAACCTTAAGGGCATAGTCGTTAAGGGCACGAGGAGGAGGGTTCCGATATTCAATGAAGACCTCTTCAGGGAGACGGAGCGCGAGAGGCTTGAAAAACTGCAGAAAGATCCCCATCTATGGCCCGAAACCCCTGATGCCTTCAGGGGGTTAGGCACAAATTGTTCTACCTACGTCTGGTATGTAATGGGGCACTTGCCGCCTTATAACTTCAATCAGTGGGAGCTCCCCTGCATAGAGGCCTTCAGACCTGAAAACTTAGTGACTTACAGGGTTGGTCATAAAGGTTGCTTTGGTTGCGTGCTAAGGTGTGGTAAGGTCTACAAGGCTAAGTATGGGGAGTATGCTGGCGTGACTTGGGAGTTCCCCGAGCTAGAGACGGAGTGGGCTTTGGGAGCAAACCTAGGCCATTGTAATGTAGATGCCATAATCTATGCAAACATGCTATGCGACCTCTACGGGCTTGATACTATATCGACCGGAGTCACAATAGCATTTGCGATAGACCTCTATCAAAACGGGATATTGACTAAGGCAGAGACTGAGGGGCTGGAGCTCAGGTGGGGCTCCCCAGACACAGCAATAGAGCTCATCAAAAGAATGGCACTAAGGAAGGGGTATTTGGGCAACGTGCTAGCCGAGGGTACGAGGAGAGCAGCCCAAATCATAGGTAGGGGTGCAGAGCACTTCGCCATGCAGGTCAAGGGGCTTGAGATGCCAGCCTACGACCCTAGGGTTATGAAGGGGCAAGGCATAGGCATAGCCACTTCGACCATTGGTGCAAGCCATGCTGTGACGTGGAATAAATTCGAAATAGTAGGTGAGCCGCAACCCGTAGACCCGCTAGCTGTAGAGGGAAAGGCCGAGCTCACCAAATATTGCCAAGACGAGATGGCCGTCTGTGAGACGGCCGTGTTTTGCAAGATCTTCGTAAACCACGATATAGCCAACCCGTGGTTCTACGCCAAGTTGCTGTACGCAACGACAGGGGAAGAGTCCTTCAAGAGCCCTGAGTACATCTGGAGAGTCGGCGAGAGAATATGGAACCTCGAGAGGGCTTACGGCAACATGGCGGGGATAACAGCTAAAGACGACGCATATCCGTCCAGGCTTCTCAGGCCTTACCCGAGAGAGCCCTACAAGGGACAAGTGTTCGAGCAAGAGGAGTTAAAGAAGGAGTATTACAAAGTGAGGGGATGGGACGAGCGCGGCATACCGACGCCAGAGAAGCTGAGAGAGCTGGACCTCGACTACGTAGTTGAGGACCTCAAAAAGAGGGGCCTAGTGTAGTCACACCATGCTGGTCAATATAAAGTTCGTCGGGAGAACGCGCGAGCTGAGCGGGACGGGAGAGCTCCAGCTCCACATACCCGGGGCCGCTAAGGTAACGTTGCGCGACGTCATTTCAGCACTTCGAGAGAGGGGCGTGCGCGTAGACGCCGAAGAGCTGGGTATGCTCGTGCTAGTAAACGGGAGGAACGCCTCCTTCATCAAAGGGCTTGACACAGAGGTGGACGACAAGAGCGAAGTTGTCATAGCGTACTTCTCAGGGGGCGGTTGACCCTCGGCTAGCGCTGGGGCTTGGTCACAGATCGGGCGGAAACCCCCTTGTCTCCATCAAGTCCTCAAGGACTTTGGTCCCTCTATGCGCAACATCAAGCACATCAATAAGTTTAAAATCGCTCGCGCCAAGGTCATAGAGCCTCTATGCGATCTTCGAAGCTTGCCCCCTCTAGGTCGCCAAGCTAATTTAAGCCCTCCATCCTCGAACAACGACCTAAAGTTGTCCCTATTCGACTTAAAGCGGCAAGACCCCACTTACCATCTAGCCATCTAAGCCTTAAATAGGACTACTCCAAGGACCTTCAAGAAGTGAGGGTGAAATGAGCACGAGCCTGAGCCGTAAGGTGAAGGAGCTCGCGTTGCAGAAGGATGTGGACCTAGTGGGAATAACGAGCATTGATAGGTTTTCAGAAGCACCCCCTGGTTTGAGGCCTACCGACTTCCTCCCAGGCGCCAGATCCGTAGTGGTGCTCGGCTTTAGGTTGCCTTTTGGGACTCTCGAAGCTGCCAAAAGGGGTTATGAGGGGTTAAAGAGTGCTCCGCAAATATATGGAGTACATGGGTATCAAGTAGTCCCAAACCTGGTCCTACTCTTTGCGGCGAATGCCGTGGCCAAGTTCCTTGAGAGAAAAGGTCATATGTCTATGCCGTTGCCCTCAGGCCCTCTAGGTGGGCTCACGATAAGCCATAGACATGCGGCAGTCGCAGCGGGATTGGGGGAGTTCGGATGGTCGGGGCTGGTGGTAACTCCTGAGTATGGGCCTAGACAGAGATGGGTTTCAATTATAACGAGGGCCGAGCTCGAACCGGACCCGCTCTACAACGGCCCGAAGCTTTGTGATAGGAGTAAGTGCAACGTGTGCGTAAGGGTTTGCCCCACGAAGGCCATACCCGAGAGGGACTCGAAGAAAGTGGTCATCGGAGGCAAAGTTTATGAGTATGCCAATATCGACCCAGTAAAGTGTGCCATCGCCTGTGAGGGGCTAAAGGAGCTTGGCAAACCCCTGCCCCAACACCCGACGTGGGAAGATGTTGAGAAACTCCGCCGATTGGTCCCCGTCGGGCTGGGGGGCTTATTCACGAGGACACCTACGTGGCTCTGCGGCAGATGCTTAGTATTCTGCCCCATAGGTAAAGACGGACTGTTGAGAGAGTTGTTGAAAGATTTGGAGAACTTCTTTGAACCCTCATAAGAAGTCTAACACAAACCATTAACAAAAGACACAGGAAAGGTAAGCTTTGGAAAAATGGACTGATACACTAACCTAGGTAATTTTTAAAATCCCGAATTTCTATCGAGTAGTTTAGGTGTGCGTATGAAGAGGATATATGCTGATGTTCTAGTCGTTGGGGGTGGAGTCGCAGGGGTCGCCGCCGCCATCGCCGCTGCTAGAGAAGGCGCGAACACCCTCTTGGTGGAGAAGCATACGTGCCTCGGCGGAATTGCGACGAGTGGTTTGGTGAACGGAATAGCGGGCGTCATCGAGGGCCTCTGCAAAGAGTTCTTAGATAGGATGGAAGCCGAGGGAGCGGTGCTTCGCCGCCCTCGCCTTCCCGCCTTCGATCCTGAAAAGGCCAAATACGTGCTCGAACAATGGGTCATAGAAGAAGGTGCTGGAGTATTATACGACACTTACGCAATTGACGTGACAGTTGAAGACGACGTCATCAAAGAGGTCATATTTTGCAACAAGTCAGGGAAGTTGGCGGTCGAAGCAGAAGTAGTGGTGGACGCCACGGGAGACGCGGACGTAGCCGCCTATGCGGGGGCACCCGTGGCCGTAGGCGCCAAGGAGTTCGCAGGACTTAACATGTCCACAACGCTGGTCTTTAAGTTGGCTGGAGTGAATATGCGCAAGTATAGGGAAGCTGAAAAAGAGTACATGGCGAAAATGGCCGAGTCGAAGGCCTCGCCTAAGAGTGTGTTGGCGGAGTTACAAGAGGAAGCTGTTCGTAACGGAGACTTGCCGTACTTCATTTGGCCAGGGGCTCTGTTTTACCCAATACCGGGGACCCCCGAAGAAAACATGGAGGTCACCGTTACGATGGCCCATAGCGTCTATTGCCGCAACCTGGATGCCGAAGACCTTACCAGGCAACTTATTGAACAACGCAAGCAGATAATGTTGCTAGAGAGGTTTTTCAGGAAGTACGTCCCCGGCTTCGAGAATTGTAGAATCTCTGGAATAGCAAGCCTCCTTGGGGTTAGAGATTCGAGACGCATAATCGGTGAATACGTGTTGACGCCCGAGGACGTGGCAAGCGCGCGTAAGTTCGAGGATGGGATAGCTAGGTCGGCCGAGGGAAGCTTTCACCATCCTACCAGCAGGAGAATAGGTGTCATGATGCCGTTGCGCCTACGCCTTAAAAAGCCCATGGAGCCCGCCGTTTGTAAGTCAGCTGAGTGTACAGCCGAAATGTACCCCATCGGCGCACCAGCTGGCAAGTATGAAGCTTACATTAAGCCTGGAGAGTATTGGGAGATACCCTACAGGTGCCTAGTCCCTCTCAAGGTCGACAACCTTCTAGTAGCGGGCAGGTGTATTTCGACGGACTTCTACGCCGCGTGGGCCGTGCGCGTCATTGCCACATGCATGGAAACCGGGCAGGCCGCGGGGACGGCGGCAGCGTTGTGCGTCAAAAATAACACGACGCCAAGGAAGCTCGATGGAAGGCTCGTTAGAAGTACGCTAATAGAGCAGGGGCTACGACTTGACAAGGACATAGCTGAAGTGGATCCCTGCTGGGCAACTATAAGGCGAGCGCAAAGCTGGTGGCCAGGGCGCCACTAGAGCTGGTATTTAGACAGGGTCGAGCTCTCTTTTGCGGTTTAGGGACCCCTCGATAGGGCGGTTACAAGGTGATCAGCCGGAGTACATAACGACTCAAAACAGGAAGTCGTCATGGATGCTGAGGTGGCCGTCGGCCTTGAACTTGGCGGTTTGCCGACCGCGAGCCGAGGCCAAATCAACTAAACTAACAAGGGGTTAAAAAAAATGAGAGGGCAAGAAACGATAAAAAGGGAGGTTGCCACCTTAAACACAC
>CAZLVJ010000019.1:0-14736 GCA_964562935.1 uncultured Nitrososphaerota archaeon | reverse complement strand
GGAGACGGCCGAGATATACATGATGGTCATGGCCGGCAAGATAAACAAGGAGGTTGTCGTCTCCCTTTTAAAGGCCGGCGTCAAGGCAGTGGGGGTCTCGGGGGTCGACGGAGGGCTCCTTAGGGCCGAGCGCAAGAAGAGGCTCGTAATAATAGACGAGAGGGGGAGGAAGAGGGCCATAGAAGGAGGGTACACTGGCAGGATCGTGGGCGTGGACGCAGAGATCTTGAAGGCCTTACTCGATAAGGGGTTGGTGCCAGTAGTGGCCCCCGTGGCGCTCGGAGACGAAAACGAGGTGCTGAACGTCGATGGCGACAGGGCCGCGGCCCACATCGCTGGGGCCCTCAAGGCGGACACATTGGTGCTATTGACCGACGTCGAGGGAGTGATAATAAACGACAAGGTAGTGGACAAAATGGATTTGAACAAGGCGAGGGCTGCCCTAAAGCGCGTAGGAGCGGGCATGATAACGAAGCTCTACGCCACGATCGAGGCGCTCGAAGGAGGCGTCGGAAGAGTCGTCATAGCCTCGGGCTTCAAGGAGAGGCCTGTGACTGACGCCCTGCTCGGCAAGGGCACGGTGGTCACGGTTGGTTAATGACTACGTGGACTTAGAGGGCGCTCACCTAGTCCCGACGTATCAGAAGTTCCCCGTCACGATAGTCAGAGGGCTTGGGGCTAGGGTGTGGGACGTCAACGGAAGAGAGTACGTGGACTGCGTGGCTGGCTACGGCGCCGCCTTGGTGGGCCACTGCAACCCTAGGGTCGTCAAGGCGATCAAGGAGCAGTGCGAGAAGCTCATAGCGTGTCACTGCTCATACTACAACGACGTGAGGGCCGAGTACCTCAAGAGACTCGTCAGAGTGATGCCGAAGGGGCTGACGAGGGTCTATCTGTGCAACAGCGGCGCTGAGGCCGTCGAGGCCGCCATAAAGATGGCCTGGAAGGCCACGGGCAAGAGGAAGATAGTGTCGATGATGAGGGGGTACCACGGCAAGACGCTGGGGGCCCTGACGCTCACGTGGGATCAAAAGTACAGAGGGGCCTTTGAGCCCCTCCCGGGTTTCGTGAAGTTCGTGCCATATGGCAACGTCGAGAAGTTGAGAGAAGCGCTGAGCGACGACGTCGCTGCCGTAATAGTCGAGCCGATACAAGGCGAAGGAGGGGTCATAATACCTCCCGAGGGGTTCCTCAACCAAGTGAGGGAGGAGTGCGATAGAAGAGGGGTCTTATTGATAGTCGACGAGGTCCAGACGGGCTTCGGTCGGACGGGCAAGTTGTGGGCCTGCGAGCACTGGGGCGTGGAGCCCGACATCATGTGCATGGCCAAGGGCATGGCCGGCGGCCTACCGATGGGTGCTGTAGCTACCAGAGAGGACGTGGCAACGAAGATGAAGGTGGGCGAGCACACGTCGACTTTCGGGGGCAACCCATTGGCGTGCGCGGCGGCGCTCGCCACCCTCGACGCGATATTGCAGGACGGCCTGCTCGAGAACTGCAGGTCCACGGGCAAGTACATGCTCGACAGGATTAGAGAGGTCAAGGAGAGGTTTAAGGTGGCGAGGGACGCTAGAGGGATGGGACTGATGCAGGCCCTAGAGCTTAGAGTCGACGTCAAGGAACCCCTGCTCTCCTTAATAAACGAGGGGGTCTTGGCAACTTACTCGGGGAGGACTGTCATCAGGTTCTTACCGCCTCTGTGCATAAGTAAGGAAGAAGTGGATGTGGTGATAAGCGCTCTTGAAAGAGTGCTAAGCAATGTCAAGCTTTGAAGTGGAGTTTCTGGTCGACTTGTTGAGGGTCTACAGTCCGACGGGCCAAGAGAGCGAGGTAGCTAAAGTCCTCTGCTCTAAGATGAGGAACTTGGGCTTCGAAGTCCACATAGACGCAGTTGGTAACGTCGTGGGCGCTTTGAGGGGGAAAGGCCCCAAAATATTGCTCTGCGGCCACATGGACACGATTCCAGGGTTCATCCCGGTCAAAGTGGAGAGCGGAGAGATATGGGGCAGAGGGGCCGTGGACGCGAAGGGCCCCTTAGCGACGCTGGTGCTAGCCGCTAAGAAGTACGCTAGCGCGAGCGGAGGGGGCCTTGACATAATAGTCGCGGGGGTCGTGGAGGAAGAGGGCTCTAGCAAGGGCATGTACCACTTGATCGATACGGTGGAAGAGCCCGAGATAGCCATTTTTGGAGAGCCCAGCGGGGCCTCTTGCTTGGCCTTGGGGTACAAGGGAGGCGTGACGTTCGAGGTGGTCATAGAGACCGAGGGAGGCCACTCGGCCAGCCCGTGGTTGTTCAAGAATTCCATAGAGGAGGCCCTATCCCTTTGGAGCGAGCTAAAGAAGGTCTTCAACACATATGAGAGAAAGGACAGCAAGTTTTACTCGTTGACTTATTGCTTGACCTCTGTGAACGGGGGCGGGGCCTCGGCCCTCGTGCCCTCTCGTTGCGCTTTCAAGTTCAATGTCAGGATACCGCCTACGCTCAAGTGTCGAGAGGTGGTGGGGGTGGTGAAGGAGGTGGTCGAGCGCTTTGCGGGCGAGCGAGGTGTTAGAGCGAGCGTCAAGTGGGACGACTGCGTCGAGGCTTACGTGTTGAGCAGGACTAGCACCGTGGCGAGAGCTTTCAGCAGGGCCGTATCTGAGGAGCTTGGGGCGAGGCCCTCCTTCGCCTACAAGACAGGGACTAGCGACATGAACGTGGCGGCCTCCAAGTGGAGCCGAGCGGAGATGGCCGCCTACGGCCCTGGGGATTCGAGCCTAGACCACACGCCGTGGGAAAGAGTGGGCGTTGAGGAGTACCTGAAGTCCATAAATGTGCTCTCGAGAACCCTGGGGTGGATCGAAAAACTCAAGAGTAAAACTTTTGTATCGCAAAGTTCCCCATAGAACTTAGAACCTTTTGTCTACAAGGGTTCGCACCAAAGGTGCCGGTGTTGTCAGAGCTAGATGCCATCGACAACGCGATATTGAACATCTTGATCAAAGACTCTAGGACGCCTTACACCACAATAGCTAAGAAGGTCGGCCTCTCGGAGGCTGGCGTGAGGAAGAGGATCGATAGGCTGGTCAAGATGGGAGTTATCAAGAGGTTCACCATTGAGGTCAGCAGGCCAGCCGTGGTCAAGGCGATAACCCTCATAACCGCGGACACCTCGACTGACACCTCAGAGGTCTCACGCGCCGTCAGGAGCGTCAACGGCGTGGAGAAGGTCTACGAGGTCACCGGGGTCTACGACGTTGTCGCCATAATATCGTCGCCAGACATAAGCGAGGTGAATAGGTGCATCGATGAGCTGAGAAGGGTCAGGGGCGTGAGATCGACCAATACGATGATGGTCTTGAGGGAGTGGTGAAATAAGGGAAATTTTATAAGCCTTAATATGGGAGTAAGTCTTCGCATGCTTATAACGGGGGTTGAGTTTGAATGAAGGTCAAGTGCCCCGATTGCGATGGCGAGATTAACGTGCCCGACGACGCGATAGCTGGAGAGATCGTTAGTTGCCCGGACTGCGGTCAAGAATACGAGGTCTACTTCGAAAACGGCAAGCTCAAGCTAAAGCCGGCCGAGACGGTAAAGGAAGACTGGGGAGAGTAGCTTGGTAAAAATCGTGATAACGTACGATAGAATCAGGGCCGAAGAGAAAGCCTTACAAAGGGCGTGCGAAGAGCTGGGAGTTGAGGCGTGCCTCGTCGACATAAAGGATGCCTTTATCGACATAACCAAGAGTGAGGTGAACCCAGAGGTCTTGAAGGGCGACGTGGTCATCCAGAGGTGCGTCGGGCATTACAGGAGCCTTTATCTAACGGCGATAATTGAGAGCTCTGGGCTACCAGTCATAAACCCCTTTCAGACCACCCTGATATGCGGTGACAAGCTACTGACGACTCTGGCGCTGAAGAGGGCTGGAATACCAACACCCAAGACCCTTATAGCCTTCACTCGCGAGGGCGCTCTGAGGGCGCTTGAAGAGGTGGGCTATCCAGCGATCCTAAAGCCCGTGGTGGGCAGTTGGGGGAGGCTGGTGTCGCTGATTAAAGACGTCGAGACCGCCAAAGTAGTAATAGAGCACCGAGAGCTCATGTATCCGCTCTACCAAGTGTTTTACATTCAAGAGTTCGTGAAGAAGCCCGACAGGGACATTAGGTGCTTTGTCGTCGGTGACGAAGCGATAGCGGCGATATACCGTTATGCCGCTCCGGGCGAGTGGAGGTCCAACACGGCCCTCGGGGGCAAGGCAGTTAAGATGGAGATTAGCGAGGGGCTACGAGAGCTGAGCATAAAGGCCGCCAAAGCCGTGGGGGCGCACGTGGTAGGCGTCGACTGCTTGGAGAGCGAGAGGGGTCTCTTAGTCCACGAGCTCAACAGCGTGACGGAGTTCAGGAACGCCGCTCCGGCCACGGGCGTAGACATAGCCAAGAAGATAGTAGAGTACGCGATTTCTTTGGCAAAGAAGTAAATGGGGGGTTTAGCCCTTCGCGACCGCTATCGGCCTCAGCCTGACGACTTTAGTCGCTATCCCTACTCTGTGGCTCACCTCAGCGACCCTATCGACGTCCTTGTAGGCCCTGTCCCACTCCTCAGCTAGAACCCTTATGCTGGCCGCCCTGACAGCTATGCCCTTTTGCTCCAACTCCTCCTTGACCTCAGAGCCCCTGACCTGCCTCAGGGCCTCCTCCCTCGACATCATCCTGCCGGCTCCGTGGGCCGTCGATCCGAATGTTATCTCCATGGCCTTGGGGTTTCCGACTAGTATCCAAGAGCTAGTGCCCATGGAGCCCGGTATGAGCACGGGCTGTCCGACGGACCTGTACTTGGCTGGCACGTCCTGGTGGCCGGGCGGGAAGGCCCTAGTGGCTCCCTTCCTATGCACGAAGACCTTCCTCTTAACCCCATCGACCACGTGCTCTTCGATCTTGCATATATTGTGCGCCACGTCGTAAACGAGCTTTAGCCCCAGGTCCTCTGGATCCCGCTTGAAGGTCTTCTTGAAGGCCTCCCTCACCCAGTGAGTTATCATCTGCCTGTTACACCACGCAAAGTTGGCGGCCGCGGACATGGCTGCGAAGTACTCCTCTGCCTCTTTAGACGTCGTCGGTGCGCAGGCTAGCTCTCGATCAGGAATGGATATCTTGTACTTCCTGACGGCCATTTCCATCACTCGGAGGTAGTCGCTGCACACTTGATGGCCCAAACCCCTACTCCCCGTGTGTATCATCACCGTTACCTGGCCTTCCTCTCTAATCCCGAAGACCTTTGCGACCTCGGGGTTGAATATCTTGTCGACGACTTGGACCTCGAGGAAATGGTTCCCGCTACCCAGAGTGCCCAACTGGTCGAAGCCCCTGTCCTTGGCCCTAGAGGAGACCTTGGAGGGATCGGCCGCCTTCATGCATCCTCCCTCTTCGCAGTACTCCGCGTCCTCTTCCCAACCGTAACCATGCCTTATCGCCCACTTGACGCCCTCGGCCAAGACGTCGTCGAGCTCGCTTCTCGTCAACCTAACGGCTTTGGTCGTCGAGCCCAAGCCCGATGGTACTAAATTGAATATCGTAGTTATGAGTTCCTCGATTACTGGCTTCACGTCCTTGTAGGTCAGGTTGGTGACCAAGACCCTGACGCCGCAGTTGATGTCGTAGCCTATGCCCCCTGGGCTTATGACTCCTTCCTCGGCGTCCATGGCAGCCACGCCGCCTATGGGGAAGCCATAGCCTTGGTGGCCGTCCGGCAACGTTATGGACCACTTCTGTATACCAGGTAGGTGTGCCACGTTCACGGCCTGCACTATCGTCAAGTCCTCGAGCATCTTACTCAGGAGGACCTTGTCGGCGAATATCCTAGCTGGCACCCTCATGCCCGGCTTGTAGTCCTTAGGGACCTCCCACGTGTACTCATCCAATTGCCTTAAGGGGACGCCCTTAGAGGACAAAGGCTTCACCCCCAATGATTTGCTCAAGCCTCTTTGGATATGACCGCTTCTGACCCATTAAACGAGCTGTTCAAGTAACTCTGGGCCTCTCGCTTTTAAATTTCGCTTTGCTCTCCTTATAGCTACCTTATCCTCGATCCCGCGGGGGCCTCACCATCGACTGTCAACCAAACAGGCTTTCCATCGACGTCGGCCGCCAGCAACATGCCCCTAGACTCGACCCCCATGATCTTCTTCGGCTTTATGTTGACGAGGACCACGAACTTCTTGCCCAAGAAGTAGCTGAGTTCGTAGTACTCTCCTCCGCCAGCGACCACGTCCCTCACTTCGCCGCCCACGTCTACCTTTAGCTTGATGAGCTTCTTAGAGCCCGGGATCCTCTCGGCCTCTACGACCGTTCCGACTCTCAAGTCCAGCATATTGAAGAGTTCCATCGAGACCTCTTCGCTCATGCTATCACGCGCAAAGGATGCTACGTGGCTACTCTTAAATCCTTTGTCTTCAATAACCTATGTCTCAAAGATTATCGGAGGTGCTGAAGATGGATAAAGTAGAGGTGAGGGAGAGGGAGGTACTCCTGCTCCACCCTAGGAACACCGTCATAGTGACTTGCTGTACGCCGGACGGAAGGCCGAACGCGATCACCATAGCTTGGTTCACGCCCCTATCGCTCAAGCCTCCTCTGGTGGCGATCTCAGTAGCCCCGAAGAGGTATTCCCACGACTTGATATCAGAGACGGGGGAGTTCGTGATAAACGTCCCGACCATGGACATGCTGAAGCAGGTCTGGATATGCGGAGCCAAGAGTGGTAGAGACGTCGACAAGATGAGGGAGTGCGGCTTAACCTTAGAGCCCTCGCTGAAGGTGAGGCCTCCGTCGATCAAGGAGTGCGTGGCGAACCTCGAGTGCAAGGTCGTCAACAAGCTCACCGTTGGTGATCACACGCTTTTCATAGGCGAGGTCGTTGCGGCGAGGGTCGCGAAGGGCGTCTTCGACGGGGTGTTCGACGTGCTAAAGGTCAAGCACGTCCTCCACATAGGCTACGACAAGTTCACGACGACGGCCGACGAGGTTAAGAGGGCTAGCTTCTAACTCTTTGCGTCTTTTTTAATTTCTTACTTCTTATTATTTCTTATCTCACTCCTACAGTAATCCTTCAAGACTTCATGACAGCACGAGCACTTCGGCGAGGGGCTTGTACAAATAGTGCTTCCGAAGAGGTACGTCAACGTCTGGATCCAGCCGCCAAATCCTCGAAACTTCTCCTCAATCTCCACCTTGAGGCAAGGCCCAAACCTGTCTACGCACTCGTCGCAATACAGGCTCAAGCAGAGGGCTTTGCGGGGCATCCTCACCTCTCCCTCGATCCATCCGAGTCTCCTCGAGACCCTTCGGAGGTGGGTGTCGCACGGAGCGATCCAAGGCGAGCGGGTGGCGAAGAGCAGGGTGGCATCAGCGACTTTGGGCCCTACCCCCCAGCACGACATCAGCGCTCGTCTCAGATCCTCGACGGCGGCCTTCCTCACGTCGACTCCTAGCCTTACGTAATCTTGAAGCGTCTTAACAAGCTCCGCTAGCTGATAGCTCGTCCCGACGCGTTTAAGCTCCTCGGGCTTGAGGCTCGCTATGGTCGTGGGGTCGCAACGCCAGCGATCCCAGAGCTCCTTGACCCATCTGCGCACGAAGACTTCGTACCTCGTCCTCTTAGACAGAGCTACGGCGATGAATATGCAGTTGAAGTCGTGAGGGGCTATTGAGAGCCTAACTCCCGGAAAGAGCTCTGATAGAGCTCCGACCTGCTCCCTGAGCTCACCCCTCAGCCTAGAGACCCTCTCCGACGGCTTCTCGTCCCACAAGCCGAGCTCGTGGGCTAGAGCTTTGCTCACCTCCTCGCTGACGTCGCGATGGACGCAGGCCTCGACGAGGTCGTCGACTTGCCTCACGCTCACAAACTCGGCGTAGAGGCCAACTCGCTTACACCAAAAGCCCTGACCCGCATCGACATAAAGAGATGACACGAAAGAAGGCTTCAGGGTCAGCTCTAAGTTGTAGTCGTGCGGATCCCCGACTTTGAACCTCAGCACGAGTCGACCTGGATCGACGGTCATTTATGTGAGCGAACCCCTTAATGCGCGGCCCTCATGCGCGCAACATCTTCTCCAATATCAGTGCTATGTCGCTGGGCCTCTCTGCCACCTCTACTCCAGCTCTTCTAAGGGCACTTATCTTGCTCTGAGCGCTCCCGGTCCTGCCCATCACGATCGCACCTGCGTGACCCATGCGCTTTTCCGGCGGGACCTCGCGACCAGCTATGAAGGCCACGACTGGCTTGGGGTAGCCCTCCTTGGCGATGTACTCAGCGGCCAGCTCCTCGAGGTTGCCACCGACTTCCCCCACCATCACTACGGCCTCTGTGTGCGGGTCCTCCTCGAAGAGTCTTAGAGCGTCTACAAAGCTCATGCCCACCACGGGGTCGCCCCCTATGCCTATGCAAGCAGACTGCCCGAGGCCGCTCCTGGTCAGAGACGCCGCTATCTCGTAGGACAGGGTGCCGCTCCTGGAGACTATCCCCACGCTACCCGGCTTGAACACGTGGCCGGGCATTATTCCTATCTTGCACTCTCCGGGCACTATTATGCCGGGGGTATTGGGGCCTATTACCGTAGCGCCCACGCGCTTGGCGTAAGAGACGACCTTGATTGTATCCCTTACTGGGACGTGCTCCGTTACTATCACGAGAACTTTAATGCCGCTTTCCAAGGCCTCGAGCGCCGCACTGGCCGCGAGCGGCGCGGGGACGAAGATTATGGAGGCCTCCGCCCCATGCTCCTTAACTGCCTCGATAACTGTGTCGTAGACGGGAACTCCGTGCACCACTTGGCCTCCTTTTCCAGGGGTCACGCCGGCCACGATCTTCGTCCCGTACTCCAGCATCAACTTCGTGTGGAATTGCCCCTGCCTCCCAGTTATGCCCTGGACCACGACCTTGGTGTTCTTATCGACTATTACTCCCACCTTAACGGCCTCCCCTTGCGAGCTCAATGGCTTTCTTCACGGCATCTTCCATGCTCTCCACCACGTACATCCCGGCCTCTGCAAGCATCCGCCTGCCTTCCTCCTCGTTCGTGCCCACAAGCCTTATGACCAAGGGCTTTCTGACCTCCGTGCTCTTCAGCACGTCCAGGACCCCCATTGCGACCTCGTCGCATCGAGTTATCCCGCCGAGGATGTTTATGAGGACCGCCTTGACCTTAGGCTTTAGGAGCACCATTTTAAGGGCTGTCGCCACCCTCTCAGAAGAGGCGCCTCCGCCCACGTCGAGGAAGTTCGCTGGACGACCTCCGAATAAGTTTATTAAGTCCAGCGTCGCCATGGTAAGGCCAGCTCCATTGCAGATGACCCCCACGTCCCCGTCCAAGTCTACGTAAGCCATGTCGTGCTTCGCGGCCTCTCTCTCCTCGGGGGACATGTCCTCGTAGCGCTTGCTTTGCAACTCTGGGTGCCTGAAGAGGGCGTTGTCGTCGACTATCATGCGCGCGTCCAAGGCGACGAACCTCCCGTCGATGGTCTCGACGAGGGGGTTTACCTCTATCAGCTCGGCGTCGTAGTCCATCCCCGCCCTGTATATCGATTGGAGTATCCCTTCAAGAGTCAAGAGCGAGTCGCCGCTATACCCCATGAACTTGGCGAGCGTTCGCGCGTGATGAGGTTGGAGGCCTAGCCAAGGGTCTAAGCGCAGGGTCATGACCTTCTCCGGGGCCTTTTCGGCAACTTCTTCCACGTCGACGCCGCCTTCTTGCGAGGCTATCGCGACATACGTCTGATACGCCCTACTCACGGTAACGCCGAAGTACAGTTCTCTCTTGACTTGGACCCTCTCCTCTACTAAGAGGGCTTTGACCAAGAAGTCCCTGATCTTAGCACCCAGTAATTTGCTGGCTAGCTCCTTGACCTCGCCTGGGGAACTTGCGAAGAGTATGCCCCCAGCCTTTCCGCGCCCGCTCACGGGCACTTGGGCCTTGACCACGTAGGGCGGCCTGAGCCTGCAGGCCACTTCGTAGGCTTCTTGAGCGCTCGTCGCTAAGCCTCCTTGAGGTAGAGGTACGCCGTACTTCTCCAGCAACATCTTGGCCTCATACTCGACCAACTTCAAGACAAGTCCGCCTCGAAGCCTTTCGCGAGCGTCTTTATATAAGCTAAAATTAGGGGTCGTGTATTACTCTTCGTGGTCTATATCCTTGCCTTTCGAAATCCGTTTGGAGGTTGACTCTAGGCAAGTGAGGGGGCAAGATCCATCGTTGGCTTCGACGCCTTGAAGCTCACAGAGGCCGTCGAGAAGCTCGTGGTCAGAGGGCTTAGCAGGAAGTACTATCGAGTAGCTAGGGGCGGCAGGTGGTATGGCGGGATAGCGACGGCAGACTGTTGCGGGTGCAACTTGAGGTGCGTGTTCTGCTGGAGCGGAGCTCCTAGGGACCGCCCGGACAAGATAGGCAAGTTCTACACTCCGGAGCAGGTCTACCAAGCGGTTAAGGGCTGTGCCTTGAAGCGAGGCTATCGACAGATAAGGATAAGCGGGAATGAGCCTACAATAGGCAGGGAGCACTTGCTCAGGGTCCTAGAGCTAGTCGAGGGCGACGGGCTCTTCACGTTTATACTCGAGACCAACGGGGTACTCATCGGGAACGACAAGAGCTACGCGCGAGAGCTCTCGAAGTTCACTTGCGTGCACGTCAGGGTCTCGATCAAGGGGACTAGCGAGGACGAGTTCTCGCTATTGACGGGGGCGATGCCGGAGCAATTCAACCTACAGCTACAGGCCCTGAAGAACTTGTTAGACTACGGGGTGTCATGTCACCCGGCCGTGATGTTATCGTTCAGCGGCAGAGAGGGCTACGAGAGGATAGTGCGTAGGCTCGCGGAGATAGACACCAAGTTAGCTAGGGAGATAGAAGAGGAGTACGTCTTCATGTACCCCCACGTCGTCGAGAGGCTAAGGAGGAGTGGCGTCTCGCCGAAAATAGCCTATGAGCCGAACAGGATCCCGGAGGAGCTCATATGAAGAGGAGAAGAGGCTATCCACACACATCAGACGTCATGGAGGCGATAATGGACGTGCTCGCCGATGAGGCTTACGTGAGGCCAGATGAATTCTACGACAAGGTCAAGGCCAAGCTTGAGAAGAGGGGGTTCAATACCTCTTACATGACCGTCAAGAGGGTTTGGAGGGTGTATGAAGAGATGGTGAGGAAGGGCAGGATATACGACGTGCTCGACGTCGTCGAGCAATACGACACAGAAGAGCACTGTGATGAGCTAGGCTAACTTGAAGCGCCCCTTCTTGACCCCGCTCTTAGCGCGCTCCTCGGCGGTAAGCTCGAAGAGCCTCTTTATCAGCTCCACATCCGTCTTGGTCTGCGAAACCCCCCTCCTCTCGTACATCCTCCTCTGGGTCTCGACTGCTGATTCGAGCTCCAACTCGACGGGCTCGGCCCCAAAGCTCTTAGCCCATATAGTGAAGGGGGGCACGTCCTCGTAGACGAAGCCGTGCAAGTGTGAGAAGGGCCCTATCTTCTTGCCGGAGTATACCTGCGTGCCTATGCTAGTCTTTACGTGGTCGCCCATGAAGCAACCCAGCTTTATGAGCCCCGTGTCGACCTTGGAGCCCTTGATGTTGACCTTCACGGTGCCGTACGTGTTCTTCAAGTCGGAGACGTTGGTCCCGGCTCCTATGTTGACCCACTCGCCCACGTACGAGTGGCCTATGAAGCCCAAGTGTTGCTTGTTCGTGTAGCCCGATATTATCGTCTTCTCGAGCTCGCTCCCGACGCCTATCCTACACACCTTGCCTATGTAGCACTTGGACCTTATGTAAGCCCCCCTGATCACACAGCTATCGCCTATGTACGTCGGACCCTCTATCTTGGTGTACCCCTCGATCTCGCAACCTCTACCTATGTACACGGGACCTCTCCTGACGTCCACGACGACTGGCCCCTCGACCCGAACGTCGCCGGCCGTCCTCAGCATGTCTGGGTTCCCGAGGACCTTGATCTCGTCGCCCTCGTACCTCTCCCCCAAAGACGACACCTCGCCGAGGAGCTCCGACGTGAGCTCTATTAGCTGCCAGGGGTACTCCACTAGCTCTAAGTCCACCTCCTTCACGCTCGCGAACGACTTGGCGAGCCTCGGCTCAAACACCCTGTTGGTTATCGCCCCTCGCGCGAGGCCTTCCCCGAGCTTCATGGCCACGAGGATGCCTTTGCTCGTCAAGGCCTCCCCGAGCTTCAGGGAGTTGAGGATCGCAAGCGCTCGGGAGTCTATCAATAGCCTGCCGTTCACTATGAGCGCGTCGCCCTCCACCTCAGCTTCATTGACCACGAAGCCCGTCCTCCCCTCAAGCCCCTCTCTCAGGTAATCTCTGGCGACGAGCAACACCTTCTGAGGCTTTAGAGCCTCCACGGCCCTCTCGAGCAGGGTCTTTGAGCCACAAATGAGCTCAAAGGTTGCTTTGGTGTACGTCAACGGGAGGAAGTTCTCGTAGTACTCGTCCTCGAAGATGCATAGCGTGGTTACGCTCATCAGGGGCACCTTGACATTAAGTAAGGTTAGGAGAGACTATTTATTTGTGATGACTTGCTAAGAGATGTCTGGAGGGTTGAAGTTGAAGCTAAGGCTCATGGACCTGCTAGCCTGTCCCATGTGCAAGAAGTTCCCGCTGAAGTTACTCATATTCAACGTCGAGGAGAGGGGCAAGCCCAAGGAACTACCATCCAAGTGCCCCCTCTATTGCGCTCTCAAGGGCGGTTGGATCAAAGACGTCAAGCCCACGGACGACGAGTGCTTGGAGTGCTTCTCCAAAGAGGTTGTGGAGGGGCTAATAATTTGTGAGGAGTGCTATAGGTGGTACCCGATAATAGACGAGATACCCCACATGTTGCCAGACGACCTGCGGGTGGCGGATCCCGTGGAAGAACTCGAGTTCATGAAGAAGTGGCTCGAGAAGTTCCCGAAAGAGGTCTTGGAGAGGGGCAAGCCATTTAATGAGGAGAGTCTAAAAGAGATGAAGGTTAAGAGGCCTAGGCGGCACGGTCAATGAGCGTGCTCGAAAAGACTCTGAAGTACCTTGGGGTCTACAAGCTCTACGAGAAGTGGCTCGAGGATAACGTGAAGTCCAAACCAATGCCTCTGCACGTGGGCGTAATACTAGACGGCAACAGAAGGTGGGCTAGGAGCAAGGGGATACCTCTAGAGGAGAGCTACAGGATCGGGGCTAAGAAGGTCGAGAACCTCTTGAACTGGTGCCTGAAGCTCGGGATCAAGATACTAACCATCTACGCCTTCTCGACCGAGAATTTCAGGCGCAAGCCCGAGGAGGTAGAGGCAGTCATGAGGGTCCTCGAAGAGATGCTACAGAGGGCGCTGAAGGACGAGCGTATACACAGATACGAGGTCAAGGTCAAGGCCTTGGGCAGGACGTGGCTGTTGCCGACTAACATCCAGAGGCTCCTCCGCGAGCTCGAAGAGGCGACCACGAGCTATTCGAAATACTACCTCAACGTGGCAGTGGCATACGGCGGAAGGGCGGAGATAATAGACGCTGTGAAGAAGTTGTCCGAGTTGATAGCCAAGGGAGAGCTGAAGCCTGAAGAAGTGAGCGAAGAGCTCTTCGAGAAGTTCTTGTACACGTCGCACTTGCCTCACCCTCACCCAGACCTGATCATAAGGACGTCGGGCGAGGAAAGGCTGAGCGGCTTCCTGCTGTGGCAATCGGCTTACAGCGAGCTGTGCTTCCTCGAAGTTTACTGGCCAGAGTTCAGGTACATAGACCTGCTCAGAGCAATTAGGACCTACCAAAGGAGGCAGAGGAGGTTTGGCGCTTAACCGGCCTTAGCAACACAATCAATGCACAAGACCCTCCTCCGTATCAGGCCCTTTGACTCGCCGATGCAATTCTTGCAGACTAGTCTGCCACACGAAGAACAACGATGTATGTGGCTCTTGCAGGCAATGCCTCCGCAGATCTCGCATTCGTGCGCACATGACGCGCAGAGGTCTGAACTGCAGATAGCGCACTTTCCTCTCTCCTCGCCTACGCAAAAGGTCTTGCCACAGCCACTGCAGGCCCACCTATGCTCCTTACATATCACTCGACCGCAGACGGCGCAGGGAATGGAACAAGCAGTGCATAGAGGCTCGTCACATATCGAGCACCTCTCAGCAGACGACTCGCATACTGCCCTAGAGCAAGCGCTACACTTCATCAAGTGGTCCTTGAGGTGCTCCTCGCACAGCGCGGCTCCGCACACGGGGCAGGCCTTTACGTGGCTCGAGCAGAGGGCTACTTCATCGCCGCAAGCGGCGCACCTCTTGGCGCACTCTTGGCATAGCATCGCCTCACAGAGCTTGCACCTCGACGGTAGCTCTCTCGAGCAGAGGATCCTCGAGCACGAGTCACAAGTCCAAGAGTCTTTTGGGCATACGCGAGCGTTGCAGACAGCACACCGCAGGGCGTGCTCAGGGCATAGGGGGTTGAGGCAGACCTCGCACAATGCAAAGCTCGAGGCGTCCCTTAATTCTGCACCACATTCTATGCAAGAGCCGTAGGAGCCCTTGCCGTTTAAGGCGTTCCACCATATCTCGATCTCCTTAGGGGCCCCCCTCTCCGTCACAATCTTCGCTCTATACACGGGGACCCAGACGAGTTGGAGGCTCGTCACCGACAGCTCGTCGAGCTCTGGCTGGATCACGGCGGCCTTGACGTCGAAGTCCCTGAGAGAGCCCATCTTGAGCCTGAGCTCCCTGAGCCTC